>DASWTM010000305.1:0-19579 GCA_036402115.1 Chryseosolibacter sp. | reverse complement strand
GATGATCCATTGGCTTACGTTTTCCAGAAAGTGGGATTTGATTTCATGGCCGGGGTGATTTCTGTATCTGCGGTGGTTGCGATCACAAGTGCACTACTCGTATATCAATTGGGTCAGCCGCGTATCTGGATGACGATGAGTCGTGACGGTTTGCTGTGGCCAAAGTTCTCGAAGATCCACCCGAAATTTAAAACGCCATCATTTGCTACGATCATGACCGGTTTCGTAGTAGCCATACCTTCCATGTTCATGGACATGCAGTTCTTCGTTGACCTGACGAGCGTAGGAACATTCTTCGCCTTCATCGTTGTATGCGCTGGCGTCCTTTACATGGATAAGACGGGCATCAGCAGTCAATCAAAATTTCGCGTTCCGTATGTCAATGGAAAATACATTGTTGGAGCTGGATTGATCATCGCAGCCGTTGTTGCGTATAGTACGGAAAACTTTGGCGATACAATGGCTGAGAAACCGTTGTTGTATTTCTTCTGGATTACCTGGATTGTCCTTGCTGTCCTCAGCTTCCGCCATAACCTTTCGTTGCTCCCAATCCTGGGTGTACTCACCAACCTATACCTAATGACCGAACTTGGTGTTTGGAACTGGGGAGCCTTCGTGACATGGCTTGTGATTGGATTGGTGATCTACTTTGCGTATGGATACCGCAAATCTAAGTTGAATGCTAGAGTCAACAGTTGACGGTCGACAGTACATACATGTAAAGCTCCGTGGACCGTGGACTATGGACGGTCGACTCAATTCTTAACAGCATACGTAACGCCACGCTGCCGCAGGTAGTCAACAATAAACTTGAAGTTCCCTTCATCCTCTCCCAGATATTCCGGAGGACAAATTCCTTTGCGATTGAATTTGCCATCGAGTACAAGGTGTACCGCTGCGGTACAGGTGTATCCTGTTGTACGTGCCATCGACAACGTGTTCGTCTTGCGGTCTGTGCGATCGAGTAAGTTGTATTGATAACGTCTCTCCTTCCCGGATTCCTCACCATCGATGACAATACGCATGACCGTGAATTCTTCTTCACCGGGTTTGAGTTTCCACTTTGGAAAGAGAAGCTTCGCAGTTAGGTCGATGGGCCTGATTTTATTTCCTTTCACGTCAATTTCTTCGTACGAGAAAAATCCCGTTTCACGAAGGACACGCAGATACTCGATGCAGCCCGGATAACGGAGCGTCTTCTCAATCATGTTTGGAATATTTGGCATTGTCTTGATAAGTGATCGCAATCCATCAGAGTTCCATGACTCAAGTGTACCGACTCCATCGAAATGAATCAGCTCGGGATCAGACAATGCCTCCTTTACAATCACGGCACTGTTTTGCACATACCGTGCGGGACGAATATACTCTTCAATCACATCGATAGGAGAGAACACCGCTTTGTATTCGTAAGGCCATTCACGCACAACCGGCAGACCTCCGACAAGACATTCGTAGTTCTGAATTTTCATTCGCTTATTGTGATAACCCAGAATGATATTGCCCATTCCGGGAGCGACTCCGCAGTCCGTCACGATGGTGACGTTATTCTTCTTCGCGAGTTCATCAAGTTGGAACGGATCCTCTGGAAAAAATGAGATGTCAACCATATTTTTGCCTGCTTCGATGACCGTCTTTGCATTTTGGAGGCCCATGAATCCGGGAACGGCACCGACAACAAGGTCAAATCCACCTAGTAGAGTTTTTAACGCAGCCACGTCAAACAAGTCTTGCTTTTTTGTTTTGATCCCAAGCTGCTGAAGTGCGTTGAGTGCATCCTCATTTATATCAACGGAAGTGACATCAAAAGTTTTAGCCAGGTCGATGGCGATTGCTTTGCCGACAAGGCCGGCTCCGAGTACAACAATTTTTTTCATGGTTGGCGCTTTGTGCAAGTATACTATAATTTATCGCGCGAAACCTATTCTGGAATTAAGGGTTTTCACTGGCGTGGCGCGCTAAAAAAGTTAACTTACGTTTCATTACTATCAACCGCTATGCTTGATCCCAAAGAAGTTTACGAGAAGGCAAAGTCTTCCTCCTTTTACATGTGGCTGCTGAACTGGTCACTGGCGCGAATGATCCCTTTTAATAAGCCGCATGGATTTAAGATCGTTTCCGTAGGCGATTACTCAGTGAAGACAATTATTCCTTACCGCAGGTCCAATTTCAATCACATCCGTGGATTACATGCCTGTGCATTGGCGACTATCTCGGAATTTACAACGGGATTTCTTCTTGTATCAAAATTGGATGCGAAGAAGTACAGGTTGATCATGCAGCGGCTCGAGATGGACTATCATTATCAGGGTAAAATGGACAGCTTTGCGGAATTCCAGATTTCTGAAGAGTGGCTGACCGAAAAAATATATGGGCCGCTCAAAACGAATGATGCGGTAGTCGTGCCCTGCCAGGTGAAGATCATCGATGCGAAGGGAAATCACCTCACAACCGGCAATGTGTACTGGCAGATCAAAGACTGGAATAAGGTGCGAACGAAAGCTTGATAACTTCTTTCTTTCCCAGTAAATTAGTAGAACGATTTTTCATCACTAAACTTAACCTGTATGAGAAAAATTGACGCCCTTCTCGAAGAGTACGGACAAAGCCATCAGAACGAAACAAACAAAGCCATCCATTGGATCTGCGTTCCGCTCATATTCCTTAGCGTTGTGGGTTTGATAGCCAGCATCCCTTCTGAGCCTGTGCAGAAAGTTTTAGGTGCGAATCCTTATTCAAATTGGGCGTTTGTCGTCCTCGTTCTTGTTTTGGTTTATTATGTTTCCCTTTCAATTCCACTTGGATTTGGAATGTTGCTTTTCGGATTACTTTGCCTCTATATAATACGACTCCTTGCGCAATCTGACATCGCTCCCTTGTGGATGATATCGATCATCATTTTTGTAGTGGCCTGGATCGGTCAGTTCTATGGACACAAAGTAGAGGGAAAAAAACCTTCCTTCCTGAAGGATGTGCAATTCCTGCTGATTGGTCCGGCCTGGCTGATGCATTTTATATATCGCAAACTTCGAATTCCATACTAGTTGCACGAGTACCGATTTTATGAAGGCAAAGTTCCTTCCGCTTACCGCTACAATTTCGAGCAGTATCTTTTCAATCGTGAAGAATACCGTTTGCTTCAATCCGAATCCGGATGGGTCTCGTTTTATGTTTTAAATGAACGGGATCTTCTGATCGAAGCGCACATTCACTTTTACGTGAGGGATGGACGTGCGCAAAGCATCATTCAAAGTCCGTTTGGAGGAATCGAGTGGAGTGATCGCATCGACAACAAAACACTATTCGGCTTTATCGAATTTGCATGTGAGCACCTAAAGGAAAAAGATGTAAAAAGGATTGTTGTAGTCAACCCACCGCAAGCTTATGAAACTGAAAAGCAGGCTTTGATTGAAACGTTTTTTAGTAACACGGGATTTTCGCTTTCGACTGCCGAAGTCGGTTCCGTAATGCCTGTAACTGCGCGTCCGTTCTCAGACATTCTGCATCCCAGGAAAAGCAAAAAGCTAAAACAAACGATTACATCTAATTTTGAATTCAGGATCCTCGATACAAGCTGGGTTGTAGACGTGTACCGTTTCATCGAATCCCATAGGAAAGAGAAAGATTATGTTCTTTCGATTACGCTGGATCATCTTATAGCATCCGTTAAAAAATTAAATCAGGCTTATAAATTATTTGGAGTGTTTCATGAGGGAAAACTAGTCGCTGCATCCGTTGCTGTTCAGGTCTCATCAACGATTCTGTATCACTTCATTTCAGATCATATAAGAAAGATTGTTGAAGCACGACCCGCTTTGTTGCTGATGAACGGAATCTATGATTACTGTACTGAAAACGGTATCAGCTTGCTCGACCTTGGCACTTCCGCAAAAGAGTCACTACCCAATTTTAAGTTGATCAAATTCAAGTCTGAACTCGGTGGCCAGATCACGCATAAGTTTACATTCACAAAGAATCTCGTGTGATGGCCAATCCACTCGTTACCGTTGTCTGCGTATGTTACAATCATGAACGATTTGTGGAGGAGGCAATTCGTTCGGTCATCAATCAAACCTACGACAACCTTCAAATCATCATTCTGGATGATGGAAGTTTTGACAACTCTGTTGAAAAAATAAAATCAGTTGCCACCACGAACCGCAGCGTTGAGTATCTCCTTCTTGACAAGAACATTGGCTATTGTAAAGCGTTCAACAAAACACTTCCACTGATCAAGGGAGAATTCTTCATCGACTTCGCTGCCGATGATGTCATGATGCCAGATCGGATAGAGAAGCAAGTGCGGAAATTTCAGTCCCTTGACGGAAGTTTCGGTGTAGTTTTTACGGATGCAATCTACATTGACGAGACGGGGTTCGAATTGCGCCATCATTATGATTATCTGCTGCGTAAGAAATTAATTCAGGAAATTCCGGAGGGATATATATACCGGGATCTTCTCACTACTTATTTTATAGCGGCACCATCCATGATGACACGAACACAAGTGATTCAGGACTTAAAGGGATACGATGAAAACCTTAGTTACGAAGACTTTGATTTTTGGATCCGGTCCTCCATCCGTTATCAGTATGCATTTCTCAATGAGAAGCTGATCAAAATCAGAAAGCTAACGCAGTCCATGTCTACGGGATGGTATAAGCCTGGCGATAAGCAGTTGCACTCGACCTATTTGGTCTGCAGGAAGGCCCAGGTGTTGAATCGCGATGAAGAGGATAAAAAAGCACTGGCTATGCGATTGAAATATGAGCTTCGTCAATCAGTCTTTTCTTCCAATTATGAAGAGGCAGCTTTGTTTTACAATTTCCTCCGTGAATTGCGGCAGCATTCATCGGTGGACTCAATGCTTTTCCGTCTTAATGGTCTCCGGCTTCCGCTTGCACCGCTGCGTTCATTGTATCACTGGATTCGATACGATTAAAAATTATTTTTTCCATAAACGCATCTCAATCGAGATCCGCGTCTCATCGCGATTGAGATTTACTGATCCACCATGAATTAAATAGGGTGAGAAAACGAGCACTTGATTTTCGGAAGGAGAGGGTCGCACTGCTTTGTAGTCACCGAAGATTTTTGTGACAGCCGGTACGTTGTATTTCGCTCCGTTGATCAACGCCCCGGAAATTGTTTTTTCAACTCTCGATTCCGCCCAACGATGGCTTCCCTCCATCAAGATCAGTGAAGAGTTTTCATTGCTTCCGGCTACGGGAATATACAGGTTGATACAGTCATCATAATCCTCAAGCCACACATCCCGATGTAACGGATTATTGTCCGTACTCAACGGTCTGACTACACGAAAATGAAAGATGCGTTGTTCGTCAAAAGGATTGCGTGCGATTAAGGGCGTCTGACAGATTGCGGAGATTCGCTGCTCAAGAGTTTTTATTGCGATAGGAAATTGATCAATCTGCAAGAGCTTCGTTTCTTCAACTGCCTTCAGGTGTGTTCCTCGGTCATTCGCGAGATGATGATAATTCTCAAGTTTGAAATTTTCACTTAACGTAAGTCCTGCTCTCCGCCAGCAACTGAGGAGAAGTTCAAAAGTTCTCTTTTTAAAACTTACGTAATCGTCTTGATTAAAAAGGTTTTCAATCCCAAAGCCTTTGCCTGCCCAGGGTGTGTTGCGTGTGAGGTCAACAGCAGAATCAAGTAAAATAGTGTTGGAGCCGCGCGCGACTTCGCCATCGGAATGGTAACGGAGAGTATGGCCATTCACATTGTACTCCATCACTTTCGATTATCGTCTTCTGTCAGCATACCGACATAACTTTCATACCGTGATAATGCGATCTTCCCGGTTTGAACGGCATCAATGATCGCACACTTTGGTTCGTTCAGGTGCAGGCATTTCGATCCGAACTTGCATTCAAGCCGCAGGTCGCGCATTTCAGGAAAATAATCTGATACCTCCTGGTCTTCCATATCAACAAGGCCCCACTCTTTCACCCCCGGTGTGTCAATGACGAATGTGTTTGCACCAAGCTGAAACATTTCCGCAAATGTTGTCGTGTGTGTGCCCTTTGAAGAGAACCCAGAGACTTCACCGGTCTTCTGATTCAAGCCCGGAGCAATGGTGTTTAGCAGCGTTGACTTACCAACACCCGAATGGCCTGCGATCAGGGTGGTTTTGTTTTCAAGTATTGGAATGAGTGTGAGCCCTTCCTGTTGGGCGCTGATGGAAAAACATGTCACTCCAATTTTCTCATAATCCCTCATCAGGTTCTGCTGGTAAGCGAGTGACTCCTCGTCCAGTAAATCCTTTTTGTTGAACACGAGTACCTGCGGAATGCGAAATGATTCGGCCGCAACAAGGAATCGATCAATAAATCCAAGCGAAGTTCTGGGGAAGGCAAGCGTGGCAATCACCATAACCTGATCAATGTTTGCCGCGAGCACATGCGCATGTCCAGTCTTCTTTACCGAACGCCTTAACATATGGTTGGTTCGCGGAAGAATTGCAGTGATGGAACCAACTTCATTATCAAGATCAAATTCGACCCTGTCGCCAACAGCTACGGGGTTAGTTTCTTTGATTCCTTCCAACCTGATCTTTCCGCGAACCTTGCAATTGTATTTTACTCCGCTGTCTGTGAGCACATCATAGAAGGAGCCGGTCGAGCGAAGTACCATTCCCTGCATAGTATTAAAGTATGTTTTTAAAGTCTTTTGTCAAAATCGGTTTGCAATAGGCCATGATCTTATCGGTCGCACCAAGATTGTCGTCAACATACTGACGCGTTACTTCACAGGCGAGCAGGAAGCTCTCAGGAACATTTAACATTTCATATTTCTCTTTAAGCTCTGCAAAATCTGCGATCGCGAAAGCACCTCCTCTGTTGATAAGATCGACCGCCTCCTGAAATTTTTCGTAATTCTTATTCCCAAATAGAATTGGAATTCCATTGGAGGCGGCTTCGAGAATATTGTGTAAGCCTTTGCCGAATGCGCCTCCTACGTACGCGAACTCACCATAGCGATAGAGTTTGCTAAGCATGCCGACATTATCGATAATTAAAACGGATGCATCTTCAACATTTTTTTCGTTCGCCCGTGAATATCGGATCGCCTTCACCTGTAATCCCGCCTCGAGTTCTTTCAGCGTGCTCTCATGAATTTCATGAGGAGCAATGATGAACTTCAAGCGATTTTCATTGATAAACGGAAGCAATACATCATGATCCTGAGGCCAGGAGCTTCCAATTACGAAAACCTTTTGGTTGTTCTTAAATCGTTCAACCATGTCTATACGCTCACTCGCTTTCTGAATTTTTCGAACGCGATCGAATCGAGTGTCGCCCGCGCGTGTGATGTTCTTCAGCCCGATCGAATTCAATAGTTTGATCGACTCCTGATTTTGCACGAAGAACCAGGAAAAGTTCTTCAGAATTCTACGATGTAATCCTCCGTGGGGCTTGAAGAAAATCTGCGAATCGCGAAAAATAGACGACACGGATAGCAGGTGAATGTTTCGCTTTCTCAATTCAGCCGAATAATGATACCAGAATTCATATTTGATAAAAATAGCAAGCCGAGGATTAACAACTTCAACGAACTGACGGGCGTTCGACTTGGTATCCCACGGCAGATAGAAGACGAAATCGGCCAGCGGGAAATTTTTCCTGACCTCGAACCCTGAAGGAGAAAAAAATGTAAGAACGATCTTATGCGCTGGATAAGAAGATTTAATGGCTTCAATAACAGGCCGTCCCTGCTCGAATTCACCAAGCGATGCGCAATGGACCCACACAACTGGAGAAGTATTTTCTTTCAAGGAAGTTTTGATCGAGGTCAAAACCCTACGTCTCCCGGTTACAAATGCTTTGGCTTTGGGATGAAAAAGACTTGCCGTTTTCAGGAGAAGGCTCAGTGCAAAAATGGAAACGTTGTAGACAAAAATCATCGGGTGCAAAAATACTATTTATGGTGGCGCAACCGATTTTTATTTGGGCAAATTCATCGGGTAAGCGGCAAAAACATTTAACTTGTAAACTTATTTAATTTTAATATCCGACTATGAAACTGTTTTGCCGTGTTTCGGTTTTAATTGCACTTCTCGCGGCCTCCGCGCTACCTTCATTTGCTCAGGATGATATTGAGGAGTTGTTGGAAGGTAGCATTAGTGATGCAAATAAATTGATCGGGGCCTATGTGGATCCTGTTATGAAATCGCTTAGCCTCGGGCTAAACCAAGGCTGGTACAATACTGCCAAGCCTCATAAGATTGCAGGCGTTGATTTAACGATCACGGTGAATGCGATGACAATCCCAACAAGTGAAACCATGTTTCGGGCTGCCGATCTCAAGCTCCAGGAGGTTGCTCTCGATGAGACTGCAAATGGTGGACCGAACGTTTCAACAATCCTAGGCCCTGCAAAGTCATCGCCATTTTATTTGGTCGATGATCCAACACAGCGTTTCAATAGCCCGGAAGGCCTTGATCTGAAAGCTGAAATTAAGACAAACAAAGTACCTGTACCGATGGTACATCTTGGATTTGGACTGCCAAAAAATACGGATCTTAAATTCCGGTATATTCCTACGCTCGATCTTGGCGATGATGGTACAGTAAAAATGTTTGGTGTAGGGGTGATGCATGATATCAAGCAATGGATTCCAGGCATTAAACTGATGCCATTTGATCTTTCTGCGTTCGTGGGCTATACCAGATTCGAAGCCCAGACTCAGTTGGATGCTGCTAATCTGCAGAACGCAGATCAGCGTGGCATATTTACGATGAATGCAACAACAATGCAGGTGCTGATCGGCAAGAAATTTTCGGTCATTACATTTTATGGAGGCGTAGGTTACAACATCGCGAAGTCGAATCTTGCCTTGAAAGGACGTTACGACCTGGACGAAGATGGTACCGAAGAGTTGAAAGATCCGGTTAACTTGAATTTCGCTGCATCAGGCCCACGCGCTACTGTAGGAACAAGATTAAAGTTGGCAGTATTTACGTTTCATGCCGATTATACACTGCAGAAGTACAAGTGTTTGACAGTAGGATTTGGAATTTCCGTAAGATAAGCTCACCAAGGATATCGTGGAGCCAGGAAAGCCATGCGCGCTTCCTGGCTCTTTTTATTTGCCGGTGTAATTCGGCTTTCTTTTTTCCACAAACGCTTTCATACCTTCCTTCTGATCTTCGGACGCAAAGGCCAGGTAGAAATTCTTACGCTCGAAATGCAAGCCTTCGTCAAGGTGTGTTTCAAAAGAACGATTCACAGACTCTTTTGCTAATTGTGCAGCTATTGGTGACATCTCTGCAATCTCCTTTGCAAGCTGCACGGCCTCATGCAAATACATTTCCACAGGCACTACTTTGTTGACGAGTCCATAATTCATCGCTTCCTCACCCGAAATAAATCTTCCTGTAAGAACGAGTTCCATTGCCTTTGCTTTCCCGATCGCCTTTGTGAGCCGTTGCGTGCCACCTGCGCCAGGCATCACCCCAATCTTAATTTCAGGCTGGCCAAATTTAGCCGTCTCCGATGCGATGATCATATCGCACGTCATGGCAAGTTCGCATCCTCCACCCAATGCAAATCCCGATACAGCTGCGATAATTGGCTTTTTGGTTTTCCGGATCTGATCCCAGGTGTTGAACTGATCCACTTTCAGCATGTCAATTGCAGATTTGTCAGCCATTTGTTTGATGTCTGCTCCAGCAGCAAATGCCTGTTCATTGCCGGTGATAATGATTGCCCGAACATTGTCATTCTTATCGAGCTCCTGCAACGCATCCCGCAATTCCATCATGAGTTGAAGATTCAATGCATTCAATTCCTTTGGGCGGTTCAGTTGAATAAGCGCAACGCGTGGCGCATAAGCGGGATTGACGATGATGTATTCCATTGGGTCAATTTGAAATTTAAAATTTAAAATTTAAAATTTTATAGACCAGTTCAGGTCGTCCAGGTGGGTCAAAATCAAGACGTGGTGAATGGCGTTTTGTCCCCGCTAGGAGACCCTGTTTAATAGGAAAAGCCTTCTCAGGCGGGAGAAAGGCTTTTCAGAAAATCCCGATCGCTCGGGAAGCGGACAAAAATTGGTGCTTTGTCGATTTATATCCTTTTTGCCGCTCGCTAGTAACCGTTATTTATCTTTCTTTGCGGCTTATTTAAAGCTGTTTTCGACTTAAAAACATCGATTATGACTAAAACCCGTGTGCTTTTCGTGTGCCTGGGAAATATTTGCCGATCACCCCTGGCCGAAGCAATCTTTAAACATAAAGTGAAGCAACGTGGCATTGAACACAGCATTGAAGCGGATTCATGCGGCACTTCAAACTATCACATCGGAGACAATCCGGACCCGCGGACAATTGCTAACGCAAAAAAGAATGGCGTAGCTATCGAGCACTGTGGCCGACAACTTTCGGTCGATGATCTCGAAGATTTCGACTACATCCTGGCCATGGACAGCAGCAACTTCACTAACATTCATCGTCTCCTGAAAGATGAAAAACATAAGCCGAAAATTCAGATGATGCGCGACTACGATCCGCAAGGCAAAGGCGATGTACCGGATCCTTATTACGGAGGGGAGAAGAACTTTCAGGAGGTGTTTGATATTTTGGATAGGACGATGGAGGGGTTTTTGGACAAGCTGGAGGTGGAAGTCAAACGGTGAGGAATTCGTCTGCGACAAAGCACCAATAACCAATAACCAAATCTCAAATAGAGCATCCAAAATGGGAAGAAGCACCTACGATTTTAGATTTCAAAGTCCTGTAGTCAGGCTGAGTCTTTGTAAACAAACGATGAAGATTTCGTCTACGATAAAGCACCAATAACCAAGTACCAAATTCCAAATAGAGTATACAAAATGGGAAGAAGCACCTACGATTTTGGATTTCAAAAATCCTTTACTACTAGAATAAACCTTCGTTCATTGATTTATACCTTTGGAATTTGGTTATTGGTTATTGGTGCTTTTAGGCGGACTTCATTAACAACTGCAGCGTAGACCTTGAAGACTGTTCCAATATCACTCCCGGCTTCTTTCGGAACGTATCAAAACTTTCCTGATCGTAATTCTTGATAGTCACCAACGTCAGTCCAGTGTTGTAATACACTTCAAAAAAGTGCTGAAGCGTTTGAATCAACGCTTTGACTTTGCTTTCGCGAAAATCGATACAAAAAGAAAAAGAGATCGCTGAGTTTTGCATCACGTTCAGATGGATGTTCAATTCGCTTAACGCGTGGAAGATCTTTCGCATGTGATCTTCAGTGACAAATGTATAGTCTGTCACTTTGCAGGAGATCAGACACTGATTGTCTTTGAAAACATACAGCGGAGGAAGTTTGTCGACATGACATTCATGAATTTTCGTTCCGGGTAATGCGGGATCATCGAAGTTCTTTACATACAATGGAATTCCTTTTGTAGCGAGTGGTTTAATTGTCTTCGGGTGAATGACAGAAGCTCCATAGTAGGTCATCTCGGCTGCCTCTCGGAAAGGCAATTCTTCGAACACTGTCACCGCTTTCATTCGCTTGGGATCGGCATTCATCACGCCCGGTACATCTTTCCAGATTGTTACACCCTTGGCATCGAGACAGTAGGCGAAGATGGCTGCAGAAAAATCAGAGCCATCGCGACCAAGTGTTGTCGTAAACCCCGTGGGTGTTCGTCCAATGAAGCCTTGTGTGACTTTGAGTCTGAGTTTCGTGAAGTCGATGGTTTTTATTTTTTGCGCTGTCGCGTTCCAGTCCACTATGCCTTCGCGATAGTTTTCATCCGTGGCAACAAAGTCGCGTGCATCCAACCATTCAACGGCAAGCTTTAGATGATTGAGGTAGTGCGATACGATGAGGGTCGAGATGACCTCTCCTTGTGAGACCACCTGGTCATAACGCTGATCGGGTTCATCATAATCTGCTTTCAACTTTCGTTCGGTACTTCGCCACTCATCATCAATTACTTTCCAGACGATGTGATCGGAAGGGAAGAGATCCTTCATGATGTCCCTGTGGTATTCTTTTAGTAGCGACAGTTCGTGCAGGTAGTCGGCAGAGCTTTGAAAAGCGGACAATACACGCTCAAGGGCGTTTGTGGTTTTGCCCATTGCGGAGACCACAACCACAAGGTTCTGGTCGGTGAATTTCTGTAGAATTAAGGCAACATTTTTTACGCCTTCTGAGTCCTTTACGGAGGCGCCACCAAATTTAAAAACCTGCATTTTTGTTGTACTAAATCGTTTGCGGAAGTAACTTTACACCCGGATATAAATATGCGAAGATCAATGAATAATGCCTACTCGATGAGCATGGAAACGTCAAGAATTGCTCAGCCAATCGGAACTGCTCTTGACCGTTTTATTAAGAACAATCAAAGTCAGTTTGCTTATGCCAGTGGTGAGCTTTCTCAATTGCTTCGTGACATCGCGCTGGCGTCAAAAGTAGTAAACCGCGAAGTAAATAAAGCAGGGTTGATCGACATCATGGGCGCTGCTGGATCAACCAATAACACCGGTGATCAGCAACAAAAACTCGATGTGCTTGCTAACATTCGATTCACCCGCGCGCTGATGAAGGGCGGTGAAGTTTGTGCGCTGGTCTCGGAAGAATCTGAATCGTATGTGGACCTGAACAACGAAGGCAAATATGTGATTGCTATCGATCCGCTTGACGGCTCTTCCAACATTGATGTTAATGTTTCAATTGGAACCATCTTCTCGATCTACAGGCGCAAGACAATGGCAGGCATGCCGATCCAGCAGGAAGACATTTTACAAAAAGGTTCGGAGCAAGTGGCTGCCGGATATATTTTGTATGGATCGTCTACTATGCTCGTGTACACTACAGGTCATGGCGTGAACGGATTCACCTATGAACCAAGCCTTGGTGAATATTTCCTCTCGCATCCCGACATGCACATCCCGGCAGACGGAAAAATTTATTCGATCAATGAAGGATCTGCAAACTCCTTTGACAATTCCGTCAAGGCGTATCTTCAATATTGTAAAGACAGAAGCTATACCGGTCGTTATATCGGTTCGCTGGTAGCAGACTTTCATAGAAATATCCTGAAAGGTGGGATTTACATTTATCCCGCGACAGCGAAAGATCCGAATGGTAAACTGCGGTTGATCTACGAATGCAACGCGCTTGCATTCATTGCTGAACAAGCCGGTGGCAAAGCATCGTATGGCAGAGGAAGAATCCTGGATTTAGATCCAACAACGTTGCATCAGCGTACACCGTTTTATGTCGGCTCGAAAAATATGGTCGAAAAAGCCGAGAGCTTTATTGAAGACTAGGACTTTTTCTTTTTTGGCTTTTCCTGAGCAGCCTCAGCTTCTTTCGCTGGGGCTGTTTCAGTTTTAGGGTCAGCCTTCTTTTCTTCTTTCGGAGCCGTGAAGAATTCAGGAGCGTATTTGCGGATCACATCATACCACTTCACAAGCTTCTTGATATCAGAAACGTATACGCGATCTTCATCGTACTCAGGGAGAATCGATTTCAAAAAAGCTTTGAGCTCAGATGCATCTGAATTGGCATCTACACCAAGATCATCCGCAAAATCCTTATTGATTTTGCGGAGTACATCTTCCAAAGGAACGGTTCCTTCTTTTGTTGTGGTGTAGATGGAGATCTCATTCAGCAATGACAATCGGTGATTGGTAGTTGCGATAAGCTTGGTGCGATTCTCATCGAGTGATTCGAGGATCACACCTGATTTTGTTGGCGCAACAACTTTAAACAATCCACCTTTCCCTGAAACGGTTGCAATTTTTTCTAACGTCATATCTGAATTTTAATCGCGACAAAACTAAACATTTACTTCTGTTGTGCCAGCGTCTCTGCTATAAAAGTCAGGAGCTCCGACTGGCCTGTTTTTTCAGTCGAGGAAGTGATAAAAACGGGCGGCAATTCATCCCACATGACGAGCAACGTTTTCTTGTAGCGCGCCATACTTTGCTGTAACTGATTTTTTGTAAGCTTGTCGGCCTTCGTGAACACAAGCGCGATTGGGACCTCACGTTCACCGCACCACTGGATAAATGACAAGTCGTTTTTTTGCGGTTCAAGTCGGCTGTCAAGCAAGATAAAAAGGCAGTTCAGATTTTCGCGTTGGAGCACATATTGCTCGATCATCTTTCCGAACTCGTACCGCTTATCCCTACTCGTCTTGGCAAAGCCATAGCCGGGAAGATCGACCAGGTACCACTGGTTGTTGATGATGAAGTGGTTGATGGTTTGGGTTTTGCCGGGGGTAGCCGATATTTTTGCAAGCTTCTTCTTGTTAGTCAGCATGTTAATCAAGGACGACTTGCCCACGTTTGATCGCCCAATGAAGGCGAATTCGGGCTTGTCGGGAGGGGGTGATTTCTTGACATCGGCATGACTTGACACGAACTCGGCCTGCGTTATCTCCATCGCTTAAAGTAAAGATTTAAGCGCAAATTACTAAGAATGTAAGGTTCGCGTACCTTATGTCTGGACAATTTGCATTGAAATCCCCCGATTTTCATATATTAGCATTTGGAACCCTATCCACTTTTTTACCTAACTTGATTGTATAAAACTTTTTAAGCGATGTCCAGTATCAAAAGAATACTGATTTTTTTAACTGTTTTTACCGCTTTTTACTCTCAGACAAACGCCCAGGAACAGAACCCAGAGCTGTCTAAGGAGTTGATGACTCAGGCTGAAATAGTCATGACCGAAACGAAAGCTTTGGACATTGCCCGCGACCTCATGGTTCAGGCTGCCGACTTTGATACCACGAGCCTGCGTGCGAACTACGAAGCCGGTCACTTGCACCTTATCACAATCAATCGTGGTGCAGCGGTTAAATTTTTCCTTCGCGTTTATCGCAACGACCCTTCCTACCGTTTTGATCTCGAGTATCGCATTGGAAGAAGTTATCAGTACGGGCTTGATTTCGCTAACGCTGAAAAATTCTTCACGCTTTACAAACAAAAGCTTCAGACGAAATCTACTTACCAGGGCCGCGATAAAGTTGACATGGCGACAGTAGACCGTTCATTGAATGAAGTTGCGAATGGAAGACGTTATGTTCAAAATCCGCAAAACTTTTCAATCGTCAACATTGGCCGGGAAATCAACTCCGAATACGATGACTACGGTGCAGTTTTCAGTGAACGCGAAGACGAAATTGTTTTCACCTCCCGAAGGAAAGACGACAACCTGAACCAGAACGTGTACGATGATAACTTGCCGTACGAAGACATTTTCACGACCAAGAAGAACGGCCCAAACTGGGGTTTTGCTACTAACATCGGCCCAGTAGTTAACACGTTGTATCACGAGTCGAGTCTTGCGATGTCAGCAGATGGTAACACACTGTTCATCTACAATGATGTAAATGGTGGGGATATACTTTATTGCGAAAGAAGATCCGATGGAACGTGGGGTGAACCTATTCCTCTTCCGGGTATTATTAACTCCAGCTTTGAAGAAAAGTCGATCTCAATTTCGAAAGACGAAAACACACTTTACTTCACCAGTGATCGTCCGGGTGGATATGGTAAGACCGATATCTACCGCGCCACAAAAGACAGCCGAGGTGAATGGTCGAACGTAAAGAACCTCGGACCAAAGATCAACACGCCTGAGAATGAAGATGGTCCTTTCATCGACTATGATAACGTAACGCTTTACTTTAGTAGCAACGGTCTCTCTTCTGGGATGGGCGGATATGACATCTATAAAGCAAAATGGGATGCTGCTGCTCAAGACTGGTCTGAGCCAGAGAACTTAGGCTATCCCATTAACACGCCTGATAACGATGTTTACATCATCACGTCTCCTGATGGAAAGCGTGCTTACTATTCGTCTGTTCGGGAAGAAGGCATGGGCTTCACGGACATCTATGTCATTACGTCAAGCGAGCCGCTGCGGGATGTGAAGCCGATGGAGACGAAGCCTGTTGCGGAAGTAAAACCTGAGCCAACCAAGCAGGATCCAATTGTCCAGCAACCGAAGACGGATACAGTTGCGGTCGTGAAGAATGACCCGCCAAAGACTGATCCTCCAAAGAAAGATCCAGTGAAGCCGCAGGTCAAGCCTGAGCCACCGAAGACAATTCCATTGAAGTACGTTGTAACTGTGGTGGATGCGGAGTCTAAGTCGCCAATCAATGCCAAAGTGAGATTGAGCGGACAGAAGGATAATATTATTGTAAAGTCTACGCCTGCAGGACCGGGTGTATTCGAATTTACAATCACTGAAAAGGCTGCGAAAAATTACCGTCTCTCCGTTGAGCAAGACGGCTACGTGTTTGTTAACCAGAACCTCAACATCGCAGGAGCCGGGACAACGGAGAAGACGTTAACGCGCTCAATCGAACTGCGCAAACTTGCAGTCGGAGTAACGTCAATTCTCCGGAATATTTACTTCGATTACGACAAAGCGAAATTTAAGACGGACTCCTACACAGAGTTGAACAAACTCGAGGCAATGCTTCGAAACTCGAACGTCAAAGTGGAGATCTCGGGCCATACTGATGCTTACGGAAAGTGGGATTATAACAGGCAACTTTCGCAAAGACGTGCTGAGGCTGTAAAAGATTACCTGACCAAGAAGGGCATTGATCCACGCAGGATTAAAGCAGTCGGTTATGGCGAAAGCAAGCCGTTAGCTAGCAACGATGATGAGGAAGAAGGCCGCGAAATCAACAGGCGTGTGGAGTTCAAAGTGCTCCAAAACTAAATTTCATTCCTACCATTAATCATCCTAATTTCACCCGGAATTCTTAGAAATACCGGCAATGACCGTATTACCATACAAAGAGGAATCATCGGGAAAAAAAGACCAGGTCGCGAAGATGTTTAACAACATCAGCAGCAGCTATGACTTTTTGAACCACTTCCTGAGCCTCGGAATAGACCGCGGATGGCGTAAAAAGGCAATTAAATTATTGCGTCCCCTTAACCCGAAAGTAATACTCGATGTCGCGACTGGAACAGGTGACTTCGCATTGCAGGCACTGGATTTGAATCCTGATAAAGTGATTGGCGTGGATATTTCGGAGGGCATGCTGGAAGTCGGACGAAAGAAAGTCGTCAGCCGCCAATTGTCGCCAAAAGTTGAGCTTTTGCAGGGTGATTCGGAAAATCTCCAATTTGAAGGTAATAAGTTCGATGCCGTAACCGTTGGGTTTGGAGTGAGGAATTTCGAAAATCTCGAAAAAGGACTTGCTGAGATCCTGAGAGTGATGAAGCCCGGAGCGATGCTTGTGGTATTGGAATTTTCGCGGCCAAAGCGCTTTCCATTCAAACAGGGGTATAACTTTTATTTTAAGAACATTTTGCCTAACATCGGTAGACTTGTTTCGAAAGATAAATCAGCCTACACGTATTTGCCCGAGTCGGTTGATGCCTTTCCCGATGGAAAAGACTTCGTAAACATTCTCCAAAAAGTTGGATTTAAAAACACAACATGCGAACCACTCACTTTTGGAATAAGCTCAATTTATACTGCGCGAAAATAATCGTAGCGATGTTGCTGCTGGTGGCTGCACAACATGCCGGAGCGCAACAAAAAAAAACGAGCTGGGTAAAACGTAATAACCCCAATTACGATCAAAAGAAACTGACCTACGGATTTCTCATTGGCCTGCACACGGCTGCATACCAATTAAAATACTCAGATAGGTTTGTAACACAAGAATTCGATACGCTGTTTGCTGTTGAGCCAGACTGGTCTCCGGGGTTTTCATTGGGCTTCATCATGAACTACAAGGTGGCGGACCTCCTCGACTTACGATTGACACCAACCGTGGCATTCTATGAGAACAGATTGCTTTATCGCTACACCGATGATCAGGCCAATCGTGAAGAAATTGTCGAAACTACCATGGTTGAATTCCCAATTTTATTAAAGTTCAAGTCTGAGCGGAGGGAAAATCTCCGCATGTATATGATTGGTGGAATCAAGCCCGCGATTGAAGCATCAGGAAAGAAAAAACTTGAGAACACGACAACTACATTGGAAGTAACAGGCAGCAATCTCAGTCTGGATGTCGGATTCGGTCTTGACATTTATTATCCCCTGTTCAAATTTTCACCGGAGCTTCGCTTCTCACGGGGGATCGTAAATGTGCTTGATAACACCAACAATATTTATGGTCAGCCTCTTCAACGCGTGAACACAAACACGATCACACTTTATTTCCTTTTCCAGTAATGGATAAAAGAATCGCACTCATTACGGGCGCTACTTCCGGTATCGGTGAAGCTACCGCCAAACTTCTTGCTTCAAACAATTACAAACTGATCCTTTGCGGCAGAAGGAAAGAACGACTGGATGCTCTAAAAGCTGATTTGTCGAAGCAAACAGAAGTAACAACACTTTCGTTTGACGTACGCGACTATGCTGCCGTGAAGAAGGAGATTGCATCTTTGCCAACACAATGGAAGAAGATCGACATTCTTATCAACAACGCAGGTAATGCCCACGGGCTCGATCCGATTCAATCCGGAAGTGTGGAAGATTGGGATGCAATGATTGATATCAATGTCAAGGGCTTGTTGTACGTCTCACGTGAAGTGATTCCGGGAATGACGGAACGGAAATCAGGTCATGTGATCAATATTGGTTCGATCGCAGGCAAAGAAGTGTACACCAACGGAAATGTCTACTGTGCGAGCAAATTTGCTGTCGATGCAGTCACTCGTGGTATTCGCATGGACTTGAATCCGTTCGGGATTAAAGTGACTTCGATCAATCCTGGTCTCGTGGAAACAGAATTTTCAGTAGTACGATTCAAAGGTGATGCAGAACGTGCCGCCAATGTTTACAAAGGCATTGAGCCGCTGCGGGGAGAGGATATCGCGGATATTATTCTGTATGTTTTATCTGCTCCAAAGCATGTGGTACTGGCCGACATTACAGTATTCCCAACCGCACAAGGCGCGGCTACACTTGTGAATCGTTCATAGCCACTCCCGCGAAAACGCTGGACCTTCGGCAACGCACGAAGACTCACCAAGAGCTTGGCGCAACTTTCTTGGTGTTCCCTAGAGTCTTGGAGTCTTTGTGGCTATAAAAATAGCCGAAGCAGACAGCTCTCTTCGATATCATGCCCACCTTCGAACGTGACAATATCTACCTTCGTATTTAGTTTTTCCACCAGCGATTTCATCTCCGTGAATCGTGCATCCGTCAGAAACGGATCTTGCTTACCATAGACCATCACCACTGATTTGTCTTTCAGCACATCCGCGCCAAGCTGGAAGTCCATATCCGTTGGGAGGATTCCAGCCCACAGGATAAGTCTGTTAAAGCGTATGTTCTGGCTTAAAATCCACCGTGATGCTGTGGCGGAGCCTTGAGAAAATCCAAGTACGGAGACAGGCACGTCTCGATTGCCGACCGTAGTAGCAAAGACTGAATCGAGGTAGTTCATATAGTTTTCGATGTCGACAAGGCGATCTTCTTTGGTCATCCATGTGGCGCCAACGCGATTGCTTTTTCGCCCTGCACCTTCGATGGGTTCGAGATAGAATCGCGAAAGGCCTTCCGGAGCAATGACAACAACGTCTTTACTTTCAAGTGCGGAAAACTTGCGGATGAAGTATTGC
>DASWTM010000304.1:0-20577 GCA_036402115.1 Chryseosolibacter sp. | reverse complement strand
AGTTCAACCTGGCAACGAATAGTGTAGAGCAAGTGTACAGATTCGATGGTATACTCAGCAACAAAAGTTATATCAACGATGTGCGGGTCGATACCAAGCGGAAATTTGCTTATTTGACAAACTCAAATGAAGGTGGAATTATCGTAATCAATCTTGAATCAGGAACGATCAGAGAATTACTGAGTCATCACTATTCCGTAAGACATGATTCGTCCTTCACGCTGATCGTGGATGGAAAAGAATTTTCCAAGAACGATGAACCGGTACATCTTCAATCTGATGGCATTGCGCTAACGTACGATGGTGAATGGCTGTACTACAAGCCACTCACCGATAACAAACTCTACCGGATCAAAACAGAATACTTGCGTGATGAACAGTTGGATGACGAAAAACGCGAGGCACTGGTAGAAGATCTCGGAAGATTTTGTGTAACAGATGGGATGATCTTTGACAAGAAGGGAAACCTTTACGTGGGAGACTACCAAAACTACAAAATGGTTAGAATAGGGCCGGACCATAAGAAGGAAGACTTAATGGAAGACGACAGGTTGATTTGGCCGGACAGTTATGCAATCTCCGATGATGGCTACCTTTACATCAGTTGCTCGCAAATCAACAAGCAACCCGATTATAACGATGGTGAAAATAAAAGGACCACTCCGTATGCGATCTATCGCATGAAGTTACCTGATGCGTAAACGCTGTGATGGCAGGAGACGAAGAAGATTAGGCCTCGGTTGGAGAATCCGGTTTGTGATTCGGTTATTGATCATTGGGTTTTTATCATCGGAGGTCCTAATTATTAATAACCAATAATCAAATTCCAAATAAATACAGCCCTCAAAGGACAATACTCGTCTCAGCAAGAAAACTCCGTTTGTGATTTGATCATTGGTTATTGGCGCTTTAATTATCAATTACCAATAATCAAATTCCAAACAAATCAGCCCTCAAAGGAATACTCGTCTCAGCAAGAAAACTCCGTTTGTGATTTGATTATTGGTTATTGGCGCTTTAATTATCAATTACCAATAATCAAATTCCAAACAAATCAGCCCTCGAAGGAATACTCGTCTCAGCAAGAAAACTCCATTTGTGATTTGATAATTGGTTATTGGAGCTTTTAAATCAGTGTCATCGGAATTTCAACCACGATTTACGCTTTGTCAGTCCCCAATCACTGCCTCAATCGACTGCAACAGCTTTTCAGGACTACAAGGTTTGGCCAGGAATTTCTTGATGCCGAGGGAAGATGCGCGACCAACCGTGTCCTGATCAGATTTTGCGGACATGATGACGATCGGAGTATCGGCCAACCCGGGAATATTTTTCACCGCTTCAATTAAGGTGAAGCCATCCACTCCGGGCATGAGCAGATCGGTAATGATAACATCAGGCTTTAGATTTCCCGATCGAAGCAATTGCAGTGCGTCAGCTCCATTGAGGCTAATGAGAACATTATGGCCCTCCATTCTTAAAATGTCGCAAGCTTGCTGGGCGAGCTCAAGTGTATCTTCAACAAGTAAGACTTTCGCCATACTCTTATAAGTAACAACTTATAAAGAAAACCAGAATCATGTTTTTGACTTCAAGTACCCAGCTGTCAACACACGTAAGGTTTCGAATGAAAGAATGAAAAGTAGGGGTTTCAAAACAAATACCTTGCACTTTGTTTCACCTGCAATGTTCTATAGAGCTGGAATTTTAGACAAAAATGTTTCTGAAAGAGATATTTTACAAAGACTTCTTCAAAAAATTTATGAAGAAACATTGGGTGAGCATTTTTCATTACCCGATGAGATCATTGCGCGTCACAGCGATTCACCCTTTCACGTTGTGTTCATTTATGATGAACTGGCCTGGGTAAGCCTGGTCAGTGCAACGTTGAAAGAAGTACCCGTTATTGCCATTCTGAAAAAAGGCGCGCCCTTTAAAGAAGCGCTGGAGGCAGGCGCTAAGGATTTTCTTTATGAGGGATTCGATGAATTCCACCTGCAGAAATCTGTTCAACTTGCAATCGAACGGAAGAACTCCGAATTGAACTATGAGGCTTTGTTTTTTGAAGCACCGACCCCCATGCTGTTGCTTGACCCGGAATCGCAGCAAATCGAACTTGCCAACAAGGCTGCACTACAACACTATGGCTACTCAGAATCTGAATTTGTTCAATTGAAAGTTACGGACATAGAACCGTACGACCTAAATGACAATTTGATTCAGAAAACTGAACCCAAAAAAACGCTTTTGTCATCGTACGAAGGTGAGCGCCTGCACCGAAAGAAAAACGGGGAAATAATTGCAGTTGAAGTTCGCGGTAGCTTCGTCAAGCGTAAGCGAAGAGTTCTGCACGTTGTCGCTATTCAGGACGTGACAGAGAAAAAGAAAAACTTTCAGTTGATCAAAGATCAGAAAGAACAGCTAAAGCTACATATTGTCGGGAGCCGCATGTTCTCTGTCGACATAAACTATAAGACTGGTGAGGTTAAAATGTCGGATGAAGCGCGACAGATTCTCGGCCCGAAGGTAAAGAGCGATCTAACCATCGAAGACCTGGTCAAAATCATTCATCCGGAGGACCGTGCGAGGATGGTTGATCTGCTAAACAATTTTTCGCCTGCAAAAATTACGAAAACTCAATTTCGGGTTTTCAGGCCCGATGGCAGCGTGTTGTGGTTGGAAAGACGCCCCTACCTCTATTATGACGAGGCACAAAATCCATTAGGTACAAAGGGACTGATTTTCGACATCACCGAACAAAAGCAAATAGAGCTTGAGTTGACCAAAAGCTTCGCGGAACTGCAGCGCGCAGCGACACAGCAAGCATCTATTCTCAACACGTTGCCTGCGCACATAGCCTTGCTCAACAAAGACGGGATTATCATTGCAGTGAACGAGCGTTGGAAAGACTTTGGCGATGAAAATAGTCTTGTGACTCCCGACCATGGATTAGGGATGTCGTATTTCGCAGGCGTACAATCAAACCCGGAAATTCAGTATGTACATGATAAACTAAGAGCCGTTTTAAGAGGCGAGCTGGATGGTTTTCAACATGAGTACACATGTCATGCTCCATTCAAACAGCGATGGTTCACGATGATAACATCGAAACTTGAAAATGAAGGCGGGGCCGTAGTGATGCATGTTGACATCACAGATCGGAAACTGGCTGAAATAGAATTTTTAAAATCGCAGGCGAACCTCGCGGCAATTTTTAATACGACCGAAGATGCTTTTGTACTGATCGGAACAGACTACAAAATCATGACCTTCAATAAACAGGCTGCAACAAATGCCTCGCGATATTTTAATCAGGAGTACAAACACGGAGCGTCATTTCTGGACTATGTACAAGAAAATTTCCGCGAGTCATTTACAAAGAACCTCGAAGAAGCCCAAAAAGGTGATGGCATTTACTTCGAGACCTCGTTTAAAATAAGTTCCGAAGAACACTGGTACAAGATCAGGGTTCAGGCCGTACGCGATGCTGATCATCGAACCATTGGCTATTGCATCAGCGGACACAATTTTACTGAACAAAAAACTGTCGAACTGAAATTACGGGCAAGTGAAGAGAGGTTTCGGTCGCTGATTGAAAATTCAGGTGAGCTGTTTACAATTTGCGATTATAATGGTGTGATTACCTACACAAGCCCAAACATAAAAAACATTTTAGGTGATATACCAATGGCAGCAAATCGGATTCAGGATTTGATTCACCCCGAAGAACTAGCTGCTTACACGTTATTATTTAAACGGGTTCAGGAGACTCCTTCGCGAATTTTTCATTATATCCATCGTATAAAAGGTTCCGAAGAGGAATGGCAGTGGATCGAAGGTTCAATCGTTAATCTTCATCACCTGGAGGCTGTTCGCGGAATTGTTACCAATTTCAGAAATATAACTGCACGGGTAAAAGTTGAACTCGAACTGAAAAAGAATCAATATTTCCTGGATAAAGCAGCGTCAGCGGCAAAGCTCGGATACTGGGTTTTTAATCTTACCGATTTGTCAGTCCGATGGTCAACGCAAATGTTTGAAATTTTCGGAGGCTCGGAAAAACTTACGCGGCCGTCACTTGAATATTTTTACTCAACAATATATCCGGAGGACCTCGAATTTGTACAAAACACCGTTGAACGCCTCATGCATTCACAAAAGCCCGAAAGTTTTGTGTGCAGAACCCTTAATCCAAATGGAAAGATCCGGTGGGTGAACATTGATGCGGAGTTCAGTTATGATGACGCTGGGAATGCCTTATCCATGCTAGGAATTGCACAGGATATTACTGACCTCAAGGAAAAAGAAGAGCATCTACGCGTGAGCAAGAACAATCTTGATTCATTAATCAACAGTTCACAGGATTTGATATGGGCAGTGGATGCGACCGGAAAACTTATGGCGGCCAATCGCACGTACCAGCACATCGTGTTCAGCAAGACCGGCAACGATCCCAAAATCGGAGCAGATGCTATTATGAACGAGTCACCTAACCTTTCTTTCTGGAGAGAAAATTATGCCTCAGCATTGCGGGGAGAGTTTATGAACTTCGAATATTCATTTCTTCATAGTGACCGCTTGTATGATATCCGCCTTAATCCAATTTTCGATGGTGCCCGAATCATAGGAGTTAGCGCATACGGCCGGGATATCACGGAAGAAAAAAAGAGCGCAGATGTCATCCGAAAAATATACAGTCAATATGAGATCCTTTCTCGCGCAACTAATGACGCTGTCTGGGATTGGGACATACGAACAAACAGCCTAACCTGGAATCACGGGCTTCAGCTTTTATTCGGCCACCCTCAGGATACCCAAACCAAACAACTCACGTGGTGGGAGGAAAATATCCATGCAGAGGACAGGACCGACATTCTGAGATCCTTTCAACTTGTCATCGAAAAGAAGAATACGCATTGGACGGGGAACTATCGTTTCCGCTGTGCTGACGGAACTTATAAGTATGTCTTCGATCGCGCGTACACCGTATACGAAGATGGTGTTCCAACTCGTATGATTGGCGCAATGCAGGACATTGATGAGCTTACGCATTACCGAAAATCATTGGAGCAAAAGGTCGCTGAACGAACCAGAGAATTGCACCAGTCGTTAGCAAAGGAAAAAGAGCTTGCAGAGATGAAGAACCGCTTCGTTTCCATTGCATCGCACGAATTTCGTACTCCGCTGGCAACCATCGAATTTGCTACCGGTTTCCTCCGATCGTACCGGAACAAGATTTCGGATGATGAGGTCGGCCAAAAGCTTGCAACCATCGAACGTCAGGTGAACCATATGGCCTCGTTACTGGAGGATGTACTCGCGGTTGAAAAAACACAAGTGGGAAAAATACAGGTTGTGCGCAACGCCATTGACCTTGAGGACGTGCTAAAAGATGTTTGTGAAAGCGTTGAGCGACTGACGAAATATTCACATCAGATCCGCTTCACCTACGACCTGGCACTGGTCGAGTACTATACCGATGAAAAATTGCTACGAAACATATTTTCCAATCTACTGACCAACGCGATAAAGTTTTCGCCCGGCACGAATGAAGTGGTTTTAACGTGTCGCGAAGCCGGTGAACATTTGATCTTCACCATCACGGATAAAGGGATCGGAATTAATTCGGCTGATTTGGAAAATATTTTTGAGCCGTTTACGCGAGGATCCAATGCAGGAACCATCCCAGGAACGGGTCTTGGGTTGTCCATTGTAAAAAGAACTGTTGATCTATTAGGGGGCGACATCGCTGTCACATCTCGACCCGGAGATACCAAATTCAAAATTTCCCTACCGAAGAATACAAATGGAGAAAATTAAACTATTGCTCGTTGACGATCACAAGCTCATGCTCAAAGGGCTTGTATCGCTCTTTTCAGGAGCCGATAAATTTGAAATTGTCGGGACTGCCAATAGTGCGGAAGACGCGATCAACAAAGCCCGCACAATTCAGCCCGATGTTATTTTGATGGACATCAAGATGCAGGGTATGTCCGGCCTGGAAGCATGCCGATGGATTAAAGACCAGGACGAACACGTAAAAATTATTCTCCTGTCAATGGAAGTTCGGAAAGACTTCCTGAGTATCGGAATTCAAAGTGGTATAAGCGGATACCTACCGAAAGACATCGATGAAGCAGAACTATTTCAAGCTGTTGAAGCAGTTCATCACGGCAAGCAATATTTCACTGAGGCAATAACGAAGCTGGTTTTTGAAGACTACTTTCAGCAGCAAAAAGTAAAAACGGTGCCGAAAGCAAAATTACCCGAAGAGCTCACCAAAAGGGAGCTGGAAGTGGTGCAGCTTGTCGCCCACGGAATGACCAATAAACAGATAGCCGAATCGTTGTTCATCAGTGTCAAAACTGTCGAAACTCATAAGTCGCATATACTGGACAAACTGGGATTATCGAACAGTGGGGAATTGATGAAATTCGCCTTAAAAAATAATCTGGTACCGCTTTCCAGTCAGGGTAAACCCTGAGAAGTAAGGGTAGCCCTGAATAAATCAGGGGGTTTCTTCCCATACCCGCACCGAAAAGCTCAATTTCCCGTCAGCCGCTCCACGCGCACTCTGATTTTTGATTAAATCAGTGAATGCCTTGATTTTTCCGCCCATCATTTCCCAGACCTTGGTACCATAAACCCCAAGGCTATGAAAATTTATTCGGTCGCAGTATCGCTGCTCTTCCTCGTTTTACTTGCATCGGCAAACAGCTTCGCGCAGGCAACTAACGATTCCTATAAAGGAGTCAAAGTTTCGTTCGGTGTTCATGCCCTCGCGCTCAACAGCAACATCCAGCAGCTCAGCGGACTTCCAGCCAAATTCAATGGTGGAAGCTTTGGCATTATCAAAGGCAATAAGTTTGTCCGTGCTGGACTTACTGCTGCCGGATTCTTCTATTCTTCCGATAATGTCCCTCGTACGATTGACCTGGTCTATTCAGACGCCACGGTGAATTTTTACCCACTGGCTTTTTTCAAAAAGGATTTTCGCCTTCAGCCTTACCTGGGCTCAGGGTTAGCTTTGTCACGGTTGAAGTTCTACGGTCACTATTTACCGCAAGAACCGTCCAAACCAATTAACTATAGTGCACCTGAACCCTATATCGGAAAACAGCGAACACTATCCGCGATGCTTCAATTAGGACTGGAATACCGGTTTCCAGATTATGAATTCCTCACCGTCTTCACCGAATGCACCATGCAAAGACCAATCACGTCAAGTGCAGATGCGATGTTTGGAAAAACATCAATGCATAACGCTGCAAGCTTCCAGGTTGGGGTTGCCTTTGGGTCACTTAAAAAATAACCGTATGACATCAAAATTTCTATCGCACATCCTTGCCTTCGCTGTCATTGTATTGTGTCATCACCGGGGCAATGCACAACACTTGATTGTGTCATCAGAGATTGAGAAGAATGTTGCGGGCCTTCACTACGGTGCCTCGCTAAGCATTGAATCAAAAAAGAAATTTTCAGTAGGTGGCTTTTATCAATGCGGCATCAGGCAAGTAGAAGGGAATGTTAAACCAACCCGCACTTTCTATGCACTCCAACTACAGTTTCCATTGTTGACATGCGACAAAATCGCAATACTGCTGAATACCAAAACTGGGTTTGTAAATGATGACTACTTCCTGTTTGTGCCAGCCATCATGACGAACATTCAGCTCTCACCAGCACTTGGTGTCTCAATCGGCTCAGGCCTTCGCATGCAAAACGCTTCATTGATTGGCAGACTCTACTTAACCCTATAGCTATGCGTAATCTTGTGCTTATAATAACTGCTGCGTTCGTCCTGTCGTGTGAGGATGCCACTTTCGAGCGAACATACCTAATCAGGCAAGGCGAACATTACGCAACAAACAAAGGCGTTGAAGCCCTTCAGTCCAACACGCTTGAATTCTACGCCACATTCGACCGCACTGCAATGTACGATCTGGGCGACAATGCACTTCAGTCGAACAAGAATAAGCTGATGGGTTTTTCAGATTGCAATTCGTTGCATCACGAGAACAGCGCTCGCTTTGCATGGCAGTGGTATGGCGGCAAACTCGAGATCTTCGCCTACTGTTATGCTAATGGCGCCCGCATGGAACAATATATCGGAACCGTTGGCATTGGCAAAAAAAATAAATACAGCATTCGATGCATGCCTGGCCGCTATGAGTTCAAGCTCAACAACCAGGAGATTGTGAAGATTGAACGCGGTACTACCTGCGACAAAGGGTTCTACTATATGCTGTGGCCATACTTTGGCGGAGCCATCCCTGCCCCGCATGATATTACCATACTTATTGAACGTATCTATTAAGACACGAAACACCCACTGCTATGAAACCGAGATATGAAATTAAAGTCTTTAACGCTTCACTTGTCTTTATACTGTACCTCCTGATGGGTTTGTACTCGTGCACACACGCGCAGGCGATTCAACGGATTTGTCAAAAAGGGTACGAAGTCTCCTATGGATTCCACAACTTCAAGCCGCGCATGGCCGGTGAGCATACCACAAAACTTTCACCGGGTGCACGAGGCATTAGCCTTGGGGGTTTCGTTGGGAACAATCTTTTAAAAATGCGCCTTCGTGGTGTTGGCTATTATGAAGCTAACAGGATATTCAATGAAAAATACTATCAGTACGAAGCGGAGCTGCTTTCCAATTTCTCACCACTCGAATTTTTTCGCGTAAGCAAAAACGTAGTGGACATTTACTTGATCACGGGGTTGAATTATACGCAAATCAACTTCGACAACAATTATTCGGCTTATGGAAGAAACCGGTTTGACCGACTAAGTAGAGTTGCCGGACTGGGCATTGAATACATTGTGCGAAAGGGGAATAAGTCAATATGCCTCTTCTCCGATGCAACAGTTTCAAATCGCTTGAGAGACTCGCGTGCAAACGATGAGCGGACACCACTTCCGCACGTTCAATCTGCGCTCAATTTCGGTGTTCGCATTGGATACACTCGACACGTAAAAGTAAAACCGGGTTTTTAAAACGTAACACTAGTAATTAT
This sequence comes from Chryseosolibacter sp., assembly GCA_036402115.1. GTDB lineage: Bacteria > Bacteroidota > Bacteroidia > Cytophagales > Cyclobacteriaceae > Chryseosolibacter. The sequence goes on along the minus strand of DASWTM010000304.1, from coordinate 11,551 downwards.
GGATAGATACAATTTTGACGAAGAAGAAGTAATGGATAATGAATTGAAAAGTGTCGCATACACGATAGCAAGCTTTGTGGGGATCATCGTTTGCGTTACATCCTGGATTCTTTTTGCTTGACCGGGAGGTCGGTTTGCGAGCGAAGAGAAGGCTATGGCTGTTAGCTATGCCGATCGCCTAATGCAGTGGAAGGCTATTAGCTGTTAGCTGTAGCTATAGCCAAAAGCCATGGCCTTTTTGCACTTAAAGGAGCGCTTTGATGGTAGGCCAAACTTTCTCAGCAATCACTTCATATCCTTTTGCCGAAGGATGCACACCGTCAGGCAGGTTGAGCTGCCTCACTCCTGCCACTCCTTCCAGGAAGAATGGTACGAATGCAGCGTCATGGCCTTCCGCCAGTTCGCGGTAAATTTTTCTAAAGCCGTTCAGCGCAGCAAAGTTGATCGCGTCCGGGATTTCCATACCCATGATCGCCAGCTTGCAAGTTGGATATCGTTCCCTGACCTTTTTCAGTATCAGATCGAGATTGTGCTTGGTGGCCGTATAAGGGGCACCTCTCCATAAGTCGTTAACACCGAGCTCAAGCACGAAAATGTCGATAGGCTGATTGAGCCAATAACTCAGTCTGCCCAGGCCTCCCGATGAGGTATCGCCACTTATTCCAGCATTCACAACCTGATAGCTGAAGCCCGACTCGTCAATTTTTTTCTGAATTAACCCCGGCAGCGACTGAACAGCAGGCTTCGTGAGGCCATATCCAGCAGTCAAGCTGTCACCAAAAAATAAAATTCTCTTCACTAGGAGGTAAACGATATTGAACCGCTATAAAATTCCCGAAGCGCACAGCAATCTTGAAGGGAATTAGAGGATGGAACGTTTGTCGTCCGCCCTTGGCAAATGCAACAAACAGGATCGCATTTTATGAAACTGTCAGCCTGCACACGAAAGTTAACTTCATCGCGATGGCGATCGGAAGCCGAGTCCTCCCTTTCGCCACAACCTGGTGTTAAAGCAAATAACATACTGACAGTCAGGACTCAAACGAGTCCGTAAATATTTATTCTGAAAAGTAGAAACATATGGGTATGTTTGTGCGTGTAGGGAAAGTAATGACGTTGTAAACGAATTAATGAATGGGTAAATCTAAACCTCCACGGCTTGCCGAACATCTGCTGCAATGGTACAGCGAGCGCGCGCAGATCGATGACCTTCAGGGTGACATCGAAGAGCTCTTCTACGAAGATGTAAAGCGCTATACTGTTGGTCGGGCAAAATTCAACTACTGGCAGCGGGTCATTTCGCTGATCTTTTCATATGCGATGACGAAACGTAAGCGGGATGCAGCGTATCACTATTTTTCAACCCCTCTTATAAATCCAGCCATGTTCAAAAATTATTTCAAGACCGCCACGCGTAACCTATCGAAGAATAAATTCTTTACTACGTTAAATGTGTTTGGTCTTGCACTGGGCATGTCACTCAACCTGCTCTTCGTTGCCATGATCGTGTTCATCTTCCAGTTCGAAAACTTTCATGCAAACAAAGAAAAGATATACCGAGTAATTACTCATGTGCGCGATCAGGGAGAGAATCCTTCGTTTGCCTCCGCTCCTATCGGCACGGCTCAACTTCTCAAAGAAAATTTTTCCGGTTTGGACAACGTTGTTCGTATTCACGGGTCCGGTTACCGAGAGGTCCGTTATCGAGACACAAAGTTTTCGCTTAACAAATACTTTGTGGACGCAGAATATCTTTCGATGTTCACCTTTCCCTTGGTGCAAGGGAACCACGCTACTTCGCTGGCGAAACCTAATACGATGGTTATCACCCAATCGGCAGCTGCCAGAGTCTTTGGAGACAAGGACCCGATGGGCGAAGTTGTATTCATCGAACCCTACGGTGAAGTAATGGTCACGGGTGTGGCTGCCGACATGCCAAAGAACACTCACCTGAAGGTGGAAGCGTTGGTTTCCTTCGCTACGCTCACATCACATTATGGCGCGTCATTTACAGACGATGAAAAGAACTGGAATAACTTTTACAATGCGTACACGTACCTGCAACTTGCTGATAATACAAGTCCCGCTGCCATCGAGGCGTTCCTTAATCGTGTAGCCAAAGAAAAATACAGGACAGCTGAGTTCCAGGCTTCCTTCGAGCTTCAGCCACTCAATAAGATTGTTCCCGGGCCTCAGCTGGACAATAATCTCGGCAACGAGTGGAGTTACGAGGAAATGTTGCTCATGGGAGTTATCCCAATGCTAATATTGCTCGCGGCCGGTAGCAACTACGTTAGCCTCGCGGTGTCGCAGTCACTCAGACGCATGAAAGAAATTGGTGTACGAAAAGTGATGGGCGGACAAAAAGGGCAGATCTTTATGCAGTTCGTGATGGAAAGCACCATCATTATGCTGCTGGCGGTGACACTGTCGTATTTTTTCTTCGAGATCATTCGCGAAGAAACGTTGTCCATCACGGGCGAACTTGATTCAATAAATTTGAATCCAACGGTCGGAACGTTTGCCGGTTTCGTGGTCTTCGCGCTCATGGTTGGCGTTGTTGCCGGCATCGTGCCCGCTTTACATTTTTCGAAAGTCGGACCCATTCATGCCTTAAAAGGAAAAGAGCTGCAGACAAAAAGCGGAAGCCGGTTTACGCTGCGTAAAATCGTAATCATCTCTCAATTCGTTTTGTCATTGGGTTTTACCATGGCCATCGCCATCATGGTGCAGCAACACCGCTATTCTGTCAATTACAATTTCGGGTTTGACCAGGAGAAAATACTCAACGTAGAACTCCAGCAGGCCGATCCACAACTCGTGAAAAATCAATTTGAAAAGCTATCGTTCATTCCCCTGATTTCGATGTCATCTCACCCACTCGGAGTCGGAGACGTACCGAAGTTGTATGTAAAGCAAATCGATAAGGCAGACTCCCTGGATGCAAACTGGATGGCCATCGATGAGAACTTTATAGCAAACATGGGGATGCATCTCGTGCTGGGGAGCAATTTCACCAGCGCAGCAAACGATAACTCGCATTCCATTATCATCAACGAAACGTTCGCAAAAAAGCTCAATCCTGCTGACCCTGCCGGGGCGATCGATCGCGTACTAATACTGCCCGATAAAAGAGAAGTGAATGTAATCGGCATCTTAAAAGATTTCCACTACGCAAGTCTGCGATCTCCGATCGGAAACTTCTTCTTCCAATATGCACCTGCCAATTTCCGCTATGCCAATTTTCATTTTGAGTCAACCAACAAGCAACGCGCCTTCGCGGAGATGGAAAATGCATGGAAACCTGTTGGCAATGGAACGCGGTTCAAATCCGAATTTCTCACCGACCAGATTCATGATGCCTACTCATTTTACAACGGCATTGTGAAGATGTGGGGATTCATGGGGTTATTGGCCATTACCATCGCCTGCCTCGGTTTGCTGGGCACAGTTGTATTTACCGTAAAAAACCGCGTGAAGGAAGTGAGCATCCGCAAGGTGATGGGTGCATCCTCTCAAAATCTTGTATACCTCTTGTCGAAAGACTTCATTGCGCTGCTGGGAATCGCGGCTGTTATTGCCATCCCAACTGTGTATGTGCTGATGGACTTGATGTTGCAAGAGGGACAATATTACCATGCGCCTATTGGCTACGTTGAAATCGTCATAAGCCTCGCAGTGGTGCTCGTCCTTGGATTGACAACGATTTTCTCCCAGACGTTGAAGGCCGCCAATACAAACCCGGTGGATAATCTAAGGGTGGAGTGATGGACTGCGGATCTGAAAAGGCGCAAGCTGCTAACTTCAAGCTGCAGGCCTCGTTATCCTTCAATTGTTTGCGTTTCGAAGATTGTAAACGTGAAGCCAACGATCAGACATAGATAGCGATAATAGCAATGTTTCTAACGTACAGATACTCGCGGGTTGATCTGGGGCAGCGCCTTATTAAGCTACCGCAATATCGTCACTACACCATTCTTTCGAACACGTCTTGTTGCATCAGAGACAATCAACGTATAGAAGTATGAGTCAGCAGGAAGCACATCTCCGTTGAATCTTCCATCCCAACGATTGGCGAATGAATCACTCTCAAAAAGCAATACTCCTGTCTCATTGTAAATGCGAAGCTCGACTTTGGTTTGTTCTGTCAGTTGAACCAGCGAGATTTCCCAGGTATCGTTGGCGTTGTCATTGTTAGGGGTAAATGCATTGGGAATAATGAGTTCCAAATCCTCTCCTTCGTTGGATATTGTTTTCACATACGGCATACTGTAGGCGTTTCCATCGTTTAAGCGAAACGTAATCTGCACCTGCTTGCGAAGTGAGTCGGTTGACGAAAAGGCTACGCTGCGGATCGCGCGATCGTACTCACTCAGCGGAGCGTCACCGAGCAAAATCAACATGCCCAGGTTTTGATCATAAAGACCACGAATATTTTCCGTGTTTGTGAATGTCAGTGTAGTCTGAACGTTAGGGGTATCAAGTTCGATCTCAGCATATGCGAGCTTCGCGTTATCCACGTCTGTTGTCTTTACTTCCAAGGCAATCTCAACGTCAGAAGCAATGCGAGGCGTGGCGACTGGTGTATCGTCAAATGTCTCGAAAGCAGGTGGATCATTGACGGGTCGGACAATCACCAACGCCTGGAACACATTACTTGAGGTTCCGCCCTTCGTCACTCTCACAGGGACAGATAAGTTACCGAAATAGTTAGTGCGCGGCCTGATCGTAAGTCCGTCTACGGCATAGTTTTCCCCTGCAAGTACGGCCAATACGAAGCCTGAAGGATAGCTGTCAGAGGGATCGCTTACATTGAAGTCACCAAACTTAAACGTGTACGAAGAGTCCTCGAGGATGGTGATAGCGGATTGCCCCACAATCTGCAGCGTTCCACGTTCGATCACATTTATTTTTACATCAAAGACGTTACTGTCATCCTTACCATCGTTTACTTTCAGTTTCACTGTGAGCACTCCGGTGAAGCCTCCTGCAGGTGTGACTACATTTTCTGAAAAAGTATAGTTGGCGCCATCCGCGATCTTCAACGTGAAGTCGGCAGGATACGCATTATCCGGATCCGTAACGGATAAGTCGGTAAGCCGTATCGTGACGCGCTCGTCCTTAAACGTTGAAAGGGATGCCTGAGCAGTAATAACGGGTTTAACATTTACCACGGCTGCTTCTTTCACATGGATAGTGAATTTGTAAACGTCACTGTCAACCTTTCCATCATTAACCCTCACGTTCACTGGCAATGCACCGGTGAAATCCTGAGCGGGTGTAATGGTCGTTGCACTGACGGTGTAATTCGGGCCTTCATCCACTTTCAATGTGAAACCATTTGGATAGCTGTTGTCAGGATCGGTGACCACAAGATGCGACAGGTCGATTTTAAACTTCTCGTTTTTGTTGACCTCAACATTTACCTGACTGATGATCCTAGGTTTAATATTAGGGACTGCCGTTTCAACCACACTGATCCCGAATTTAAAAACGTCACTATCTTTTTTTCCATCATTTACCTTCACATTCACTTGTAATTCACCTGTAAAATCTTTCGCGGGCGTAATTGTCGTCCCTTTGACAGAATAATTTGATCCGGGCTCAACCTTAAGTGTAAAATCGTCCGGGTAGTCATTGTCGGGATCGGAAACAACCAGATGGCCCAATGCAATTGTAAATGACTGATTCTTATCAATCGTCACGTTCGTCTGCTTAGTAATGGATGGCTTTGCATTATCCCTGTCTGCCCCACCGTTGCCTCCCCCGTTGTTTCCACCTCCGTTATTACCGCCCCCATTACCATTACCACCGTCATCTCCATCTTTACCATCATCATCATCATCATCATCCTCATCATCATCGTCATCTTCACTTTCGCCATCGTCATCTTTCTTACCGCCTTTGTCGCCATCTTTGTCTTTGTCTTTGTCTTTATCCTTGTCCTTGTCTTTATCCTTGTCTTTATCCTTGTCTTTGCCTTTTCCTCCATCCTTACCATTAGATTGTGCAGCGACCGCAGCCCGGTCACCGGGAACGTTTATTTCTAAGTTGAACTTGCCGCTCTCCTTTTCCCCGTTAGTGACCAGGATCTTAACATCCATTGTTCCGGTAAAGCCAGCATCGGGAGTAATCGTGTTACCGTCTACTGTGTAATTGTCGCCATCATCGATTTCGATGTAAAATCCGGTTGGGTACTCAAGTTCTTTATCGGCCTCCACAGTAAGATCACCGAGTGAAATACGGATTGGTTGGCCTTCCTGCGTTTCAAGGTGCAGCTGGCTAACGATGCTAAGCTTCTGCGCAACTATTCCTGTCGTCTGAAGGCTAAAAAGGATTACGGAGGCAAAAATTATCCAGGGTTTCATGGCACCAAGGGAGTATAAACTTTGTACCGTACCCTTGAATAGTCGATTGCCTGTGAACGTGTAACCTATTAGTTGCATAGGCGTTGCGCTGTTAAGTCTTAAGTTGATTGTGTTTCGGCAGCACAAGTCCGTCTCTGACGGATTTGTTTGCGCAAGAGAATCGGGCTACAAGCTACAAGCTTCAAGTCGTTTTGAGTTTGGGATTTAGAATCAGGCCTCCTTTCGTCCCAGTCAAGCAGTCCAGGTCCCTTAGATCCCGCGCGCTGATTGTTTCGATTTTCTGAATGCTTTAACGCCTACGAAAATCAGTAAGAGTGAAAGGCTTACAAAATAGATTGTCGTTGTGCCGCTCTTGGCCACCGAGAAAATGGATGCAATGCGTACGGTCTGTTGCGAGATCTCCGGGTAGCCAATAATCATATTGATAAAAAGGAAATTCTCAACGTAATCGCAGAAACCAGCTATCAAAGGCAGAAGGCTGATGACGTTCCAGCGGCTCGATGCACTCCCCGTTTTGTTAAGGAAATACCGAAAGACAAGTAAATAGGTAATCGCGAACAGCCCCGGGTAGATCATATCCACGGGAATCTGCTTTGTCACGTACGCATCTCTCCCATCCGCACCAAGCGCTTCGAGCAATTGAAAAACATAGCCGTGTGAATAGCCCGCAGGCATCATGTCAAGCAACGGCATTCCATTAGCGAACGCCATAACATGCGGAATGGTAACCAACAACATAAATGCATACACGCAAGACGTGATGATGAAGAATGTCAGGACAGTCTTGCCTTTGAGAGATTTTACGGCTCCTGGCGTTATCATAAAAGCAATTATTTTCACAAGGATAGCAATCAGGCTGCAATAATTCTATGATGAAAGTCATGTGTCGCAATTTTTTGAATTGGGTGTCTCAGGCCATGTGTGCTATTGCCGGATAGTTGCCGTCAGTCAGCTCTTGTATAAAATTTCGAAGCACCCAGCCACCCCCCGAACTTGTGATTTCATGCTAGTGTTGTACGGATATGAAGAAGCTCCCTCTCGCTACCTTTTTGTTTACTATTTCCCTACACGTGGCTTTTGCACAAAGTCGCATCCAGCTTGCATCGGAACCGGAAGCGCGTCATATGGTAAACCTCATTGTTGATGTGGTGGGATTAAAACCAAACTTTACGGTGAAAGCAGGCAACGTTGACAATGCCGCGGCCGTGATCAGAAACGGCAAACGATATATATTATACAATCCAATTTTCATTAAGCAGATTAAGAATGCTGTTAAAACGGATTGGGGTGGCATGAGTATTCTCGCTCATGAAGTTGGCCATCATCTTAATGGCCACACGCTACTCGGCTCAGGCAGTGTCCCTGCGATTGAATTAGAGGCCGATGAGTTTGCCGGATTTGTACTGCGGAGGCTTGGTGCTACGCTAACCGAGTCGCAGGCTGCGATGCGGCTGATCAGTGATGAACGTGATTCGCGCACACATCCCGCGCGCAGTAAACGACTGGCTTCGATCGAGGCAGGCTGGAACCGCGCTGATGTGCAGATTGTGTCTGCGATTAAACCAGACCTATCACTGCCGAAGCGCGAAACTAGCACGAAGAGGACCTCACCTGCTGCCGATGAAAACATTGTTGTTTCCTCCTACTCGTTTCCAAGAAAATTCATTTCGTATAATCTTCACTTCGATGCTTTGCCCGCGGAAAAGTTTTACGTGACGATTCAAAATAACATCGTCAGAGTTACGCAGAAGGGCTATCAGGTAGTCGGGTCCCTGGTGCAATCAGGAAAGAACTACTACCTGTCGTTTTCATCGAATCAGAACCTGAGGGTCGGATCCAATGGAAATGTGTTTGATCAGCATGGAAGCACCATTGGACGGTTGTCCAAATCTGTTCGTTATATGCAGGTGAGTTGATACAACGCAGTACAGGGCAGTAGACGAAACATCACATCATGACCACCGCATCCTTTTCTGGCCGAATGGGTGATCCTACTTAGGCCTCCACCAAAAGATCAGTAACAATACCTAGCCGCTCAAGTTGCTGTTCGTATAAGCGCTCAGCAATCTGTGCGTCTTGAATATGGTACCTGGCCCCAATGTATTTTACGACCTTCGCGTCTTTAAGAATTGGCACAATGGTGGCATCAACCCAATAGTAACCTCCGTCTTTTTTCCTATTCTTAACAATACCACGGAATGGTCTGCCACTCTTAATCGTAGTCCACATGCGCCTGAATAACTCCTTCGGCATATCGGGATGACGAACGACATTGTGTCCTTTACCAATCAATTCCTCCGAGGTAAAGCCCGATACTTCAACAAACTTCGAATTCACGAATGTGATGGTTCCATAGAGGTCGGACTCGGACAAAATTGTCGTTTGGGTAAATACGCTTTCGCGGGCTTCCAATTGATTCTTCATCTCCAGATTCTCCTCAAGTTGTCGACTCATTTGTTCCTGAATAGCCTGTAGCTCCTCCATATTTTGCCGCATCTCTTCCTCTTGTGAGCGCAATTCTTCCATCTGCTGCTGCGATTGCTCAAGAAGGTTTTTAACATTTTCGTTCATTCGTACTGACTCGATCACCGAGGCAAACGCTTCTGCGCATTTTTCAAGAAATTTGATTTGATGCTTTGGCAAGCGATCAAAGGAGGCGACTTCAATCACACCCACGACCTTTTCCTTAGAGAGCAAGGGTGAAATGACAACGCAGGTTGGAGAAGCCAGGCCGAGCCCGGAAGTGATTTTTATGTAATCCCCTGGCACGTCAAGCAATAAGATCGTTTCCTTTTCCAGATAACATTGCCCAACCAAGCCCTGCCCTACCGGAATGATCTGCGTGACGAATTTTTTCCTATCGTAAGCGTAACACGCTTTTAATTCAAGCAATTCTTCGTTGCTGTCAATCAGAAAGAGTGAGCCTTGATTTGCCCGAAGGTATTTAACAAGAAAGCGTAGTACATCCTGCGAAAGTAGCTCAGCATCGGATTGTTTTCGAAGTAATTCACCGAATTTAGCGAGGCCTTGGTTCTCCCACGAGCGTTTTTCTTCGTTCTCCTTTTCCGCAATCAGCTTGCTCTTAAACTTTTCCAGCTGACTGGCCAGCTTTTCATTCTGAAATTCCTGCGAGATAGCAACGTTGAAGTTTTGATTTTCAAGCTGTGACACAAAATCCTCTACAATGGCGAATTGTGTTTTTTCACTGTTCAGTTGATGGGCGATGATGCGCTCACGATGCTCCACCATCCTGGCTGTCACAAAGAACACTGCGCTCAAAAAAACGGGTGAGGTCAAGATGATCCAATGGGTTGCATTCCGTTGATAGATCATCCCAATTGATGTGATTGTAATGGGTAAGTCATTGGCTAACAAATCCACTGCCATCGCAAGGGCAATCAACCCTAAGCCAAGAAGCAATCCTACAAAAACAAATTTCCGTTTCGCCAGCCGTCCATCTGAATATGAAAAGCCCATGTGTGTCGTATTCCTAAAAGTACTCATTGCTTTAAATCGGCTCAAAGATGAGACGAGCAACCATTTGAAATAATGACAAAAGTCAGTCGTTCAGCCGGCCTTTGTCATGCTTAGGGCGCGACACTTCAATGCGACAAGCTATTGATTTTCCTCCAATTGCGCGATCATCTTCTTCCCATAAGCATTGTCGGGATTCAGCGCGATCGATTTCTTAAAAAAACCAATGGCTAGCTGCTTCTCTCCTTTCTCCTTGTATGCATCGGCAAGACTATCCCATGTGTTCCATGCGTTTGGAAACAATTCTGTATTTAACGTAAAGACTTTGATTGCTTCATCAATCTTCTTTAGCTGCATGTATCGATAGCCCTGGGAGTTCAGAACACCTTCAATGTTACTTTCTTTCAATTCAAAGCGACTCTTGATCACACCGTGCTGCCGGAGTATCTTCCAGGACTTTCCAATTTTTTCCATTATGATTGTTTGATCGGCAGTGTATGGACCGAGAAAGTCTTCACCTCGGTGAACGAGATCAACAATGGCAATCGAACCCTTAATGTCAACCTTGAATTCGCTTTTGGTAATTCTCTTGACATTGGGATCGGCAGGTGTCTTAAAATAGTTCTCCCGCGGACGAACTAAGCTGTCGAATCCGTGTACGAAGTAGTATCCTTCTGGCGAAACAGATGTCAATTGAAAATGTTTTGACGGGACGATGGCGTTGATCCATTTCTCACGATCCTTGGTGTACCACGCGTCAAGCTCACCGGTGATGACATCGATGATCTTTTGTTTTTCAGCATCCTGCGAAAGCGAAACCTGGGGAAGACCAATAAGGCATGCAAACAGAAACAGCCTTACGGTGGGGAAGCTCGATCTTGTTTCCATAATAGAATTGATTAGGTATGACAATATGTATCTGAACATTTACTGTGTGCATACATAAAGCCGAGTGACCTTAGCCAATACAATCCTCGCGTCTCCCTCAAAAGGTCACACGCCTATGATTGCAAGCGTAATTCCGAATGTGAATTACCTTAACTCTCTTCCCGAGATTATGGCTGCGTTTGCATCATGGATAAGCCTACTTTGGGATCGGTCTGCAGGGACATGATAGAGTGCGACCGATTGCTACTTAAAAATAAACAGAATTCTTGCTAAGCGCAAGAAGAACAGGTATTGCCTTTACCCAAAGGAATTCAGTTCATCGGAGCCGTTATGATTAGATGCTCTCCTATCGATCCTTCTTCATTGCATGGGCAATCGCTTCAAGATGTTCATTGAACGAGTTCATCTGAGCTAACATCTGTCCTGAAGTATCACCCTGGTTGAGCATGCCGTACTTGTTGTTCTTCACAAAGATCTCTTTGATGTGCTTCCAGCGGGCCTGCTCCTCTTTCGTGAGGAAGCCGGCAATCTCCTTCAGGCGAAGAAGGTTCGCTTCAGCGTCAGAAGTTAGCGTCTGTGATTCGCTCTCATAGTGTGATAAAATCAGCGTGTTCACCTCGTCCGGATTCATCAGCGGCACAATCTTGCCCGCCATCTTGTTCATGTTACGATACGATCCCTGCAATTTAAATGGCGGTTCTGTCCGGTACGCATCCTTCATAGCCGCGCTGGCAATGTATTGCTGATTGACCAGCATCACGATGTTCCGGATCCGAAGGATACTTCTGAGCACAGCTATCGCATCATCAACTTCCTGCGCG
>DASWTM010000303.1:0-5832 GCA_036402115.1 Chryseosolibacter sp. | reverse complement strand
GACATCGACCGCATGCAGGAGATCAAAGAAAGATCGCTGCTATACGAAGGATTGAAAAACTACTTTATCGTCCGGTTTGCACAGCGTCCGGGAGCATTAAAGGAGTTCGTGAATCACATTCTTGGCCCCAATGATGACATTGTGAGATTCGAGTTTATCCAGAAGCACAATAAAGAATCAGGCCCGGCTTTAATTGGGATCGAAGTGAAATCGAAAGAAGATTTCAATTCGCTGATCGAACGGATGAAGGCACACAACCTGAATTACACACTCGTCAATCAGAACGAAAATCTGTTCGAGTACCTGATCTGATCAAAGTAATTTGTTCGCGTAGGCATACTTGATTAATCCAACGATTGAGCCCACTCGTGTTTTTCGAAGTATATTCTTTCGATGGGTTTCAACTGTGCGTTCACTGATAAATAACTCTTCGGCTATTTGTTTGTTGGAGTATTCTTTTGCAATCAACCTCACGATTTCAAGTTCGCGCGTAGTGAGCAAAGGCTTCTCATTATCGTGCTGGAGACCATCGAGCAGAACTTTATTCACCTCACTGCTCACGTAAACTCTCCCATTCCGAACTTCATCAATCGCTTTCAACAGCTCAGAGTGTGTATCCTTCTTTAGCACATATCCATGTACGCCAGAGCGAAGGAGTTCCTTAACGATCTGCACCTCGTCATCCATACTTAGCACAATAGTCTTGATGGATGGATAATTTTCTTTCACGTGATTGAACAATGCAACGCCATCCATACCCGGCATGTGAAGATCGGTAACAATTAAGTCAACTTCCGCGGACTTCAGAAGTTCTATGGCGTGCTTCACACCCGATACCTTAGCTACAACATGAATGGTGGGTTGACCTTCAAGCAGATGGTTGATGCCTTCGAGGAGCATCGTATGGTCATCGACCAAGAGTATCGACAATGGACTATGATCAGTCTTTGGGGAAGTTAAATTGACCGGTTCGTTCATACCTACGTTAACGAGTAGGTAAAGCTAACACTTTCCCGCTTGATGCAATAGTGTTGGTGACTGGCAAGTTCAGCGTAAGGGAGTTTCCTTTTCGACCAGGTTGCGTGTCGAGATAAATGGTAGCCTGAAGGAAGCTGACGCGGGATTGAATGTTTTTCCAGCCATGCCCTTCACCTTGCGTAAGTAACGCCTGATCGAATCCATCTCCATCATCTTCAATGACTACCGTGAGTTCGTTTTCATGACCAACGAATTGGATCTCAATGTTCTTCGCGTTCGAATACTTGATAATGTTATTCAGCCACTCCTGCAGGATCCTGTAGAGGGCAATTTCTTTTAAATGGTCAAGTCTGTCAGGAATTTCAAAACTAGAGATTGTAATGTTAATGGCTGAAGACGAAAGGCGATTAATAACTTCCTTTAGTGCAGGAATGACACCGCTTTTTACCAGGGTTTGTGGCATGAGGTTAAATGCAATGCTTCGGATCTCCTGATGCATATCATTCAGCAAAGTCTCCGCTTTAGAGAAATGTGAAACAGCGGATTGTCCGCCAGCGTTATCAAGTGAGTGAATCGTTAGGCGAAGCGCAGAAATTAACTGGCCCATTCCGTCATGAAGATCGCGCGCAAAGCGTTGCCGTTCATTTTCCTGCGACTCGATGGTTGCCCGAATTTGTGCCTCCTTGAACTCCGCGAATCTTGTTTTCTGAATTCGACTTCGCGCGAGAAATAATATCATTGCTGAAAAAATGAAGATAAGCAACATCGCGGCAATTGTCAGGTAGGTGATCTGAAGTTCAGCCTCCTTTCTGGCGAGCTCGGAATTCTGAAACGCCAGCAGTTGGCTTTTCTTTTCTGACTCGAACTTTGTGCGCATCTCTGCAATAGCATCTGCGCTGGCATTCTTGTAAACGGAGTCCTTCGCGGCTGCCCACAATTGGAAGTATTTGCTGGCATTCTTGTAATCGCCCAGGCCTTCATAGTTACGGGCAAGTACCCCGTATGTCCCCTCATACTTCAATGTCAGATGGTACTTCCGCGCGATCGCTAATGCTTCATGCGCTGCCTTTACTCCGTTGTTGTAATCGTTCATCCTGTAATAAAGATCCGCGCTCCGTACCGCTTGCTCAAGGCTATCAAGCACTGTACCCTGCTGCGACAAGACCTGGTGCCCCGTGAGGCAACATAAAACGAAGACTACACCACAGAAAATTACGTTCCGCATAATCAAATATAATCATTTGTTTCCAAGGACTTTTTGCATCAGCGCTCAGCGCATTCTCGACTCTGACGTTTGACGTGCTAACAAAGTCGCTGAAAATCGTGGCAATTTTCTAGTACCAATGCGGCACACGATACATCTGCAAACTGCTGCTTCTCGCTGGTTTTTTAAAAACTACCAATCGTTAGTAGCTAAAATTATTTGCGATTTATGTTGATGTAGCCTACACTTTTTGTCATCTTCGTTGGTTACAAAACCATAACAAGGAATAGAGATTCAGCAAACGTTTTAAATACATATTTTCATAAAACACACCGTCCCGCCATAGCTGCGGGACGGTTTCGTTTTAAGGAAATGTGAACGAACTAACAGTTGTTTTGAGGGATTTGGATAGCTGAGTAAAAAAGAAAAAATGAGTCATTCACCAAAAACATTATTTGACAAGATCTGGGACGCGCATGTCGTCAAGCAAAGCGAAGGATACCCGGATGTTTTATTTATCGACCGTCATTTCATTCACGAAGTAACAAGTCCGCAGGCATTTGACGGTCTTCGAAAAAGAGGTGTCAAGGTTTTCAACCCTGACCGCACAACCGCTACTGCCGACCACAACGTACCCACAAAGGATCAGCACCTTCCCATCAAAGAAGCACTCTCGAGACATCAGGTAGAAACACTTCGGAAGAACTGCGCAGAGTTTGGTGTAAACCTGTATGACCTGGGTCATCCTTTTCAGGGAATCGTTCATATCATCGGTCCGGAACTCGGGCTGACGCTGCCAGGCATGACGATCGTGTGTGGCGACAGTCATACATCAACGCACGGTGCATTTGGCAACATCGCATTTGGCATCGGCACCAGCGAAGTGGAGCAAGTTCTTGCCACGCAGTGTGTGCTGCAGTACAAGCCCAAGCGCATGCGTATCGAGATCAACGGAAAACTTCAACGCGGTGTATTGGCGAAAGACATCATCCTCTACGTCATCTCAAAGATTTCGGCCAGCGGTGCTACAGGGTATTTTGTGGAATACGCTGGAGACGCCATCACAAGCTTGTCGATGGAAGCGCGAATGACAATCTGCAACATGAGCATCGAGATGGGCGCCCGTGGTGGACTGATTGCACCTGACGAAACAACGTTTAATTATATCAAAGGAAGACAGTTCGCTCCGAAAGGTGAGCAATTCGATCGTCTCGTTGAGCAATGGAGACATCTCAAGACGGATCCGGGGGCGACATATGACGAAGTTCTGACATACGATGCTGCGGACATTGGACCAATGATTACTTATGGCACCAATCCAGGCATGGGCATAAAAGTCACAGACCGTATCCCAACCGTTGCGGAACTGAAAGATATTAGCGAACAAACCTCGTTCAAGAAATCACTTGAGTACATGGGACTTGAAGCCGGCTCCCAATTGCTTGGCAAGTCAGTAGACTATGTGTTCATCGGTAGCTGTACCAACGCCCGCATTGAAGACCTGCGTCTTGTGGCGCAAATCGTGAAGGGAAAGAAGAAAGCTGCGAATGTTGAAGTGTGGGTTGTACCAGGCTCCAAGCAAGTCGAACAACAAGCGCGAAAGGAAGGCTTAGACAAAATTTTTGAAGAAGCAGGATTCGAATTGAGAAGTCCGGGTTGCTCTGCGTGCCTCGGCATGAACGAAGACAAAATTCCAGCAGGAAAATATTGCATCAGCACATCGAATCGAAACTTCGAAGGACGTCAGGGACCTAAGTCAAGAACATTTTTGGCGAGTCCGTTGAGTGCTGCTGCTGCAGCCATCACAGGAAAAGTAACGGATGTACGTGAACTTGTATAGAAAGAGATGAGCAAAGAGAAATTCACAACGTTGAAGAGTGCGGCAGTTCCGCTGCCAATTGAAAATATTGATACCGATCAGATCATTCCCGCGCGCTTTTTAAAAGCAACAACGCGTGAAGGGTTTGGCGAAAATCTTTTCCGTGACTGGCGATACGATAGCGATGGAAAACCAAAAGCTGATTTTGTATTGAACAATCCGACTTATACAGGCAAAATTCTAGTTGCGGGAAAAAATTTTGGATGCGGGAGCAGTCGCGAGCATGCAGCATGGGCAATCTACGATGCTGGGTTCCGTGTCGTGGTCTCCAGTTTCTTCGCTGACATCTTCAAGAACAACGCGCTGAACAATGCGCTGTTGCCAGTGCAGGTGTCGGATGCATTCCTGAAAAAGATTCTTGACACGGTGGCTAAAAATCCAAAGTCAACCGTCACGGTTGATCTCCAGAATCAGAAAGTCGTACTCGAAGACGGTTCAAGCGAAAGCTTTGATATAAACGCATACAAAAAGACCTGCCTCACCAATGGCTATGATGATATCGACTATCTCCTCAGCCTGCGTGGCGAAATAAAACAGTTTGAATTAACACACTAACGAAGAGATGAAGAAGAAGATTACGATACTCCCCGGTGATGGCATTGGCAAGGAAGTAACGACTTGTGGAAAGAAAGTGCTTGACCAGATTGCTGAATGCTTCGGCCACGAATTTGTTTATGACTACGGACAAATTGGCCACGATGCGATAGAGGCGACTGGTAATCCCCTTCCGGATGAGACACTGGCCAAACTGAAAAATTCAGATGCTATTCTTTTCGGAGCGGTGGGCCATCCAAAATACGACAATGATCCTGGAGCGAAAGTAAGACCTGAGCAAGGCTTGCTGAAGATGCGTAAGGAGTTGGGATTGTACGCTAATCTTCGTCCGATAAAATTATTTGATGAGCTACTGGAAGCGTCAAGTATCAAACCAGAGATACTCAAGGGAGCCGACATCCTCTTCTTTCGAGAACTGACAGGAGACGTATACTTCGGTGAACGTGGAAGAACCAATAACAACGAAACGGCTTTCGATACGATGATCTATTCAACTTACGAAGTTGAACGAATCGCGCACAAGGCGTTCAAAGCCGCACAAACACGCAAAAAGAAATTAACATCGGTTGATAAAGCGAACGTTTTGGAAAGTTCACGCTTATGGAGATCGGTTGTCCAGGAAGTGGCAAAACAATATCCTGATGTGACGGTCGATCACATGTTTGTTGACGCTGCTGCCATGAAACTGATCCAGGCTCCACGCAGCTTTGATGTTGTTCTCACTGGGAATCTTTTCGGAGATATACTCACGGACGAAGCATCTCAGATCGCAGGTTCGATGGGAATGCTTGCATCAGCCTCTGTTGGCGATAAGGTCGGACTGTACGAACCAATCCACGGAAGCGCACACGACATTACCGGAAAAGGTATAGCCAATCCACTAGCGTCCATTCTTTCTGCAGCGCTTTTGCTTGATATTTCTTTTGGCTTGAAGGAAGAATCAGAGACAGTGATTAAAGCGGTTGAAAAGACATTGAAGCAGGGATACCGCACAAGAGATATCGCGGACGCGAACACCAGTCACGAGAAAATACTAGGCACTGAGGTAATGGGTAACGTTGTCGCGAATCAGATCCGAATGATGAGTTCAGTGGTTGTTGAAAAATAAATCGTAGCCCCAAACGAAAAAATTATGAGCGAAAAAATTCAAATCTTCGACACAACATTAAGGGATGGCGAACAAGTGCCGGGGTGTCAGCTTTCAACAGATGAGAAA
>DASWTM010000302.1:0-11468 GCA_036402115.1 Chryseosolibacter sp. | reverse complement strand
GTAATTCCAGCGTTGCAACCATTCAGGGTATGGGGCTTGGGTTGTACATCAGCTCAGCAATTGTGCAGCGCCATGGCGGAAAGCTTTGGGTGGAAAGTAAGCCAGGGAACGGTTCGGTGTTCAGCTTTACCATTCCGTATCAGGCTTGAGGGGGAAGTCGGGAGCTAGGAATCGGGAGCCGGGAGCCGTGGCGCCAGGTCGTTCCGGTCCATCTGTGAGCGTGATAAGAAATTTCATATTATCCCCTAAAATCATGTCCCAGGACTAGCCGCAAGTCATCAGGTCGTTCACGGCTTGTAGCGTGCAGCGTGAAGCGTGAAGCCTTTTATCCCTTGACTAATTTTTCCGCAACCACTAAAGTCATCAAAGTCTTACACAGCTTGCAGCTTGCAGCTTGAAGCTCTCACCCTATGGATACCGTTCCAATTCAAGAGCACACTCCATAAACATCCTCCGCCCAGCGGCCTTGGCACGAGAATTTAACCCGCCATTATGCCAATCTGAGTTGGATAGTGGAGTAGGGGTTTTCATCAGATGTTATGTGGGGGAGGAATGTGACGAGGTCACTCGTGGTTGTATTGACTGCCATGACCTTAACTTCATGTTTTCGTGAAGAGTTACCAGAGGAGAGCGAAGAACAATTTGCTGAAGGCAAACCATTGGTATTAGGAAAGAAACTGAATAATCCTTTCGCACTTGATAACATGCAACGTGCTTATCGGAAGTTGCTCGAGGAGAATGATTCGGTTTCTTTTCTTTTTTCTAGTCGGGTGCTTAAGCCTACACACTGGTATGTCAGGTTTCTTCCCGAGAGTTACGAACAATACGATCTCCTTGTTACCGACACAACCCTGACGGTATCAGACGTTCCGCTCGATTACGAAATTGCCGAAGAGGGCGACTACTACCACGACCCTGCCGTACCAAAGGGTCGGCCAACGTTTCAATACGCCCGTGTTCCCGTGCACTATCAATCTCAACACAACCTTCCATTTGAAATTCTTGAGGAGCTTTACCTGCCACCGTTCGACCAGGAGCGATTTTACTTCAATGCTCGCACCGAAGGCGATCAACCTCAGCTTGCAGAAGTGTTAGAGGATGAAGCCATGCGCATGGCAGGATACGAAGATAATGAAGCGGCTATTGAGGGTGCTTCTAACGCGCGCAGAAACTCAAAGTGGACACCCTCCGGAAATATTTCCGTATACGATTCGCGGCTTGCGAAATATATTCCTCTTGCCGGAGTAAAGGTGCAGGCGCGCAGATGGTTCGATGTGGAAACCGCAATAACGGATGATCTCGGCAAGTTCCGAATGGACGGATCTTTTCGAAGAGAAGTGAACTACAGGATCGTTTGGGAGCGAGATAAATTTGACATACGCAGTGGTACATGGGGTCAGGCAATATTGCGCGGCCCAAAGAGAAAGGCAGACTGGAACGTGCAGATTGGTGCTCAGACCTTGCAGTTTCATTATGCGCATGTCTTTCGAGCAGCAATGCGTTATTATTATGGAGATATCGGTGGATTGAAAAGGCCGGGCTTCCGTCTTAAGTATTCAGTGTTTAATAAACGAGGCAATCACATGGCGCGAAACATCGGCAACTGGTCTGCGTTCGGAATTAATCCGAATATTTTGATTTATCGCTATAGTCCTGGTGATGGAAGTGAAAATGACTCCGATGAAATGTTCTCCACTACTTGTCATGAAACAGCCCATACAACGCACATGGAAATTATGAGAGCTGGAGTAGTCCAGTTTAGCCAGGTATCGGAGACGATCCGCGAGAGTTGGGCCATCGGTGTGGAGTGGTACATCACTCAAATGGAGTATAAGGAGAGAGGTATTCCAAATTATGGCGAACCTTCCTATAGCGTTAATGTCAACTATCCAACGCGGTACGGATTCCAATTTTGGAACAAAGAGCGGAGTGAATCATTGACATCACTTTTTATTGACCTTGTTGACCGCAATAATCAGAAGGGACAGAAGTTTGGAAGCTTTACCACCGGATCCGTGGATGATCGAGTTTATGGTTTCACCCTCCCGGAAATCGAGGCCAGCGTCCTCAAAGATTCTTATGGACTAAGTTCACTAAGCACCAGTTTGAAAAAACACAACACATCGGATGTTTCTGAATCGAGTATCGATCAATTCATAAAATATTTTTGATACTCCAAAGGTGGAAAAAGGTTCGCAATTTTTTTTTTAGTAATTTCAGCAAATTCAGGAGCCCCACTTTCTGGAACTTTATCGCACCGCGTCTTCTTAATAATTTCTAAGAAGCAGTTGAGTATTGTTTGTTTGGTGGGGCGGAGTTTCACCAAACGAGTGGTATGTTTATTCAACTGCAAAGTTGTCGTAGATCATTCGCGGTCGTTTCCGCATTTCAGATCCTCTGCGTCACATGCGTCTGCCTCTTTCCAGGCATGAGCGCGCTGTCGCAAGAGAACAGTCTCAAGCCCACTTCCCTACGAAAATCTGTAAGACCTGCGAGTGTCGTTCCCGCCAAGTCGCCTGGCGCAAGCATCACTGTATTTGACGCGGAACAGGGGCTGGCACTCGCGTCAGTATTCACAAGCCTGAAAGATTCAAACGGAAACCTGTGGTTTGGTACGCTCGGTGGAGGCGTTAGCAAATATGACGGTCGTTCATTTCAAAATTACACCGCTCAACATGGTTTGGCAGACAATATTGTAATGAGCATCCTTGAAGATCGTCATGGCGATCTTTGGTTTGCAACGTTCGGAGGTGGAGTATCGCGTTTTGATGGCATATCCTTCAAGACATATTCTTCAGCTAATGGGTTAGCCACGAATGTGACCGTCAGCACCTTTGAGGATTCCAGGGGACACGTTTGGCTAGGAACTTTCGATGGCGGAGTGAGCCGCTATGACGGGAAGAAGTTCGATACGTTCAATGCCCATCAGGGACTGGCAAACGACTCCGTCTGGAGCATAGCGGAAGATGACAAGGGTATTCTTTACTTTGGGACAGACGATGGTGTCTTTTCGTATGATGGAAAATCATTCATGGCGCTACCTGGCTTGAAAAAGAAGTCGGTGAGAAGTATTTTGTTTGATGCGCAAGGAAACTTATGGTTTGGTACGATCGGGGAAGGCGTCTACAAACAATCACCTACAGGTATAACGCATTATACGACTCGTGACGGCCTGCCTGACAACTCGATATGGCACATCAGCCAGGACGCACAAGAACAAATTTGGTTTGGCACCGAAACGGGTGGCGCAGCTTGGTTTGATGGCGAACGATTCTTTCCAATCACCACGCGCGAAGGGCTTTCCGATAACAACGTAACGTCAATAACGGAAGATGATTTTGGAAGCATCTGGATCTCCACGTTTGGAGGTGGCGTGAATCGTTTTGAAGGTCGGTCAGTTTCTGCGTTCGATACCAGACACGGACTTGCAAGCAGCAAAATTCGAAACGTTACAGAAGATCGCAATGGGAATTTGTGGATCGGAAGCTTTGGCGGTGGATTGATACGGTTTGACGGAAGAACGTTCGATCACTATGACACAACCAGTGGCTTGCCGTCAAATTTTGTGAGAACGATTCTGGAGACGCGCAAAGGAGTACTATGGGTTGGCTTTCATGGCGGTGGCCTTAGTAAGTTTGATGGAAATTCCTTTACAAACTACAACGTTTCCAGCGGACTCGCTAATGATAATGTGAGGTCACTTTATGAAGATGCCGATGGGGCGATATGGGTTGGGACTGACAATGGTCTGTCGCGTATCGATGGCAATCGCATTCAAAGCTTCCGACAGCAGGATGGCCTGCCACACGCAATGGTATGGGATATTCTGCAAGACAAAAATGGAAATTATTGGTTTGGAACTTACGGGGGCGGACTTATTTTATACGATGGAAAGTCATTCAAGGCCTTCACAACCGCTGACGGATTGAACAGCAATTCCATTCTGTGTTTGCAGGAAGACAGAAATGGTAGCATTTGGATTGGCGGTGTGAGCGGAGGTGTGACACGATTCGATGGCCAGTCTTTTCTGACATACACCAAACGTGATGGACTTCCTGACGAGACCGTTTATGATATTCTTGAATCGCAGTCCGGTGAAGTGTGGTTCGGAACAAATCTGGGCATCACAAGACTATCGTTTGTCGGTGTAAATAATGATGTTGTCAGTCCAGGGCAACTGGCGGTCTCCAATGACATCCTTCGCGCAAGTTTCAAACCAAAGTGTGATGTTTACAGCGGAACTACTGGCTATAGAATTAAAGACATCAACACGAATGCCATGTGTATTGTCAACGTTGGCTTTCGCAATGAAAAGGAGGGAAGAGGCCACATCTGGGCAGGGTGCGGAGATGACCGGCTAATCCGATTCGACCCTACTGCAATACGGACAAGTTTCAGCCCGCCAAAAGTTACCTTGCACAATGTCAAAGTAAATGACCTCAACATTTCATGGTACGGATTGATGGCGGCAGAGCGGATTGATAGTACTGCTATGGCACAACGCGAAGCAATGGACTATGGTCACGATTGGTCATCGAAAGATCGGGCTGCATTAGCGCAACTGGTCAAGGACATACGAATCTCTGGTGTAAGGAAATTTTCCAACGTGCCGACCGACCTGATCCTACCCCATCGTTTAAACCGCGTTACTTTTGACTATAGCGTCATCGAAACATCGCGCTACGGGTTGATCAACTACCAGTATAAGCTCGATGGACAAGACGATCGATGGAGTCCGGTCGTGAGAGCGTCACAAGTGACCTATTCTAATCTCTGGGAAGGGGATTATACATTCACCGTTCGTGGGCAGAGTGCTGAGGGAATATGGGGTGATCCGATTACGTTTAGCTTTACTGTCAGTCCCCCGTGGTGGCGGGAGCCCTGGATGTACCTGTTATATGTAGTCGGCTTTATTTTCCTCGTCACCCTCGTCACAAAAGCGCGCGAACGCAAACTAAAAAAAGAAAGGGACTTGCTCGAGCGAATTGTTGAACAACGCACTAACGAAGTTGTTGAGCAGATGAGAGCTGTTGAGCTTCAGAAAAATGAAGCGCAGCGACAGCGACACGAAGCAGAAAGGCACAGGCTACTTGTTGAACAGAAAAATACTGAAATTGTAGATGAGCTAGCGAAAACTGAGGCCAGTCTTTCCAGTCTTACCCTCGAAATGATCGACCGCTTTCATGCCTACTCAGAACTCGAACTCGAACTCAAAGTGCTTGCAGAGAATAGTGACCCTAACAAATTCAAACGCATATTTTCGCTTATCACGACCAACAAGTCCCTCGATCGGGAATGGGAACAATTCAATCTGTTTTTTGATGGGATATACAAGGACTTTAACAACAAGTTGCGCGGTCGCACTCAGCAACTTTCAAACTATGATCTGCGGCTCTGTGCTTTGGTTAAAATGGGTTTTGAAAATCGAGAGATCGCCATGCTTTTAAATATCGAAGTGACCAGTGTGAAAATGGCTAAATACCGTCTTCGTAAAAAGTTTCAAATTGAAGAAGCTGTTGACTTGCAGCAGTACTTTAAAACCCTATGACATCAAAGGACCTCCGCTCCGACTACTGCAACGTGGCCTCTATGCGCACCACGTGCATCGTTTATAAAAAGCCATGTTCGCAGTGGCGTGCCCTGGCCGTCACGGTACTGCTGATCTCACTGCCAGGAATATTGTTTTGTCAATACAGCCAACCGGTTTCGCCCGAACGCAGTCAGGGGATAAATGTTCCTGAGGTGATGATGACAACAGCACCGGAAGTGCCGATCACCGCCTATGGAACGGAAGATGGTCTTCCCCTCAGTAGTTTTTATACCGCCATGAAAGATCGACACGGAAATTTGTGGTTTGGTACATTCGGTGGTGGCGTGAGTAAGTTTGACGGAAAATCGTTTCAAAACTTTAACACAAGTCATGGCCTTGCCCACAATGTCGTTTCGACCATCCTGGAAGATCGTTATGGCGACATCTGGTTCGGCACGCTGGGAGGTGGGGTATCGCAGTTTGATGGGATTTCTTTCAGGACCTTTACAACCAAGGACGGCCTTGCTCAAAATATGATCCGTCATATTTTCCAGGACTCAAAGGGACGAATCTGGTTTGCAACGATGGAGTCGGGTGTCACCCAATACGATGGAAAAAATTTCACGACCTTCACGGCACAGGATGGTCTTGTAAACGATCGAACATGGTTCATCGCAGAGGACAAAAATGGTTTGATCTATATCGCAACGGACCTTGGAGTATCTGTCTTTGACGGCAAGCAGTTCACCACTATGCCGGGACTAAGACAGCTAAGCGTCCGCTGCATCCTTCCTGATCCCGATGGAAGCATTTGGTTTGGAACGATCGGCCGAGGACTGTTTCGCGCTATCGGTAATGAGGTAACACGGTTTGCAAAACGTGATGGCCTTTCCGATAATTCTATCTTCACGATTGTCAGAGATCGGTTTGGTACCCTATGGTTTGGTACCGAGATGGGCGGAGTAACTGCGTTTGACGGTACGAACTTCACGGCAGTAACGATGCAGCAGGGCCTCACACACAACAATGTACGTGCTATTGTTGAAGATAATTATGGAAACTTATGGTTTGCAACCTATGGGGGCGGTATCAACCGATACGATGGCGATCAGGTTGCTTATTACGGCAGGGCGCAGGGGCTCCCAGTGTTTCAGATCAAAGATACCATGGAAGATGAAGAAGGAAATTTGTGGTTTGCATCCTACGAGGCAGGCGTATCGAAATTTGACGGTAAACATATTTACCATTTTAACCAGCGAAGTGGTCTGCGAACAAACTCGCTTCGGGCAATCATTGAGGACAGAAAAAAATCTATCTGGCTTGGAACAAACGATGAGGGCCTAAGCAAATTAACGGGGTCAACCTTCAAAAACTATGATAAGGAATCCGGTCTCCCCAATAACACGGTTGTATCCCTACTGGAAGATTCCTCCGACAAGATATGGATCGGCACAGACGGAGGCCTTGCGATGTTTGACGGCAAGCAGTTCAAGACAATGACAACCGAACACGGATTGCCACACAATTCAGTGTGGGAGATTTTGCAGGACCATGAGGGTAAATTGTGGTTTGGAACCTTCGGTGGCGGCATCGCTTCTTATGACGGAAATACATTCAAAACGTACAACGAAACTCATGGGCTCGGTACGAATACCGTATTTAGTATGCTTGAAGACAAAAAGGGAAATATTTGGGTTGGCGGAACGAACGGAGGCCTCAGCAGATTTGATGGTAAGACCTTCTTTACCTTAAAGAGACGTGATGGCATTCCGGATGAAACGGTGTACGACATTGTCGAAACGGAAAACGGTGAACTTTGGATCGGAACGAACCTCGGACTTGCAAAGCTTTCATTCGTGGGAAAAGATGGCCAGGAAATCAATGCCGGAGCGGTTGCTGCGGACAATATTAGTTTAAAGGAAAAATTTAGCGTCCGTTGGCAGGTTTACAACGTTTCGACAGGATTTCCGATCAAAGACATCAATTCAGGATCCATGATTGTTAAGCGCAAAGACTTTCCTGGCAGTACACATGGCAAAGGATGGATATGGGCAGGCACTGGCGATAACAAACTAATCCGATTTGATCCTTCTCTGCGTAGACGCAACGAGAATCCGCCTGCAGTTTCACTAAAAAATCTTACGCTGAACGATCAGCAGGTATGCTGGTATTCCATTCAGAGTAAAGAATTGGATTCGATGGCAACAGTGCAACAAGAAACGGTGGTCTATGGTCATACTTTATCGCAAGCTGCGCGCGACACACTAAAAGCTGTTTACGGCTCCGTTGCAATCACTGGACTTACGCCATTCGCCAATCTGCCGACCGGTCTGGAAATCCCGCATACAATAAGCCGGATCACGTTCGACTATAACGCCATTGCAACGTCCAACTACGATCTTGTGAACTATCAATTTAAACTCGAGGGACAGGACGATGATTGGGGCCCTACGGTGAAAAACACACAAGCCTCGTACAGCAATTTGTGGGAGGGCAATTACATTTTTAAGGTGCGAGCGCAGTTCGCTAATGGTGTTTGGGGAGAACCTGTTTCCTATCGATTCACCGTCACTCCACCGTGGTGGAGAGAGCGGTGGATGTTTGGTATCTACGTGTTTGGTTTAGGAGGGGGCGTGATCGCATTCATAAAGGCGCGTGAACGAAAACTTAGGAATGAGAAGCACCGGTTGGAAAAGCTGGTGAACCAGCGTATTGCTGACGTTGTGTTACAGACAAAAGAGGCTGAAGAGCAACGGCAGGAAGCTCAACGGCAGAAGCTGGAGGCGGAACGACAACGTCTTTTAGTGGAGGAGAAGAATGAGCAAATCGTGAAGCAGCTCGCACAGGCAGAGGCCAGCCTTTCTAACCTGACCCTGCAAATGATTCAACGTTTCCACGCATTCAATGAACTGGAGCAGGAACTGAAAAAACTGTCTGTAGAGGGTGACTCGCACAGCTACAGTCGCGCCTTCTCGCTAATTGGCACAACACGTTCACTCGAGAAAGAGTGGGAGCATTTTGATTTTTATTTTAGCAGGGTACACAGGCACTTCAACACATGGTTGCAGGAAAATCTGCAGCTGTCGCCCTATGAAAGACGTATGTGTGCGCTCATTAAAATGGGGTTTGAAAACCGCGAGATCGCAATGCTTCTGAACATCGAAACGTCAAGCGTGAAAATGGCTAAGTACCGCATCAAAAAGAAGTTGCAGATTGACGAAAAAGTTGACCTTCAAACCTACTTTGAAAGCCAAAATAGTCACGAGCTGGGGTGGCGTTGACACAACTCATGGCGCGATTTACCGCAAGCTGGCTCAGATCTAAATCATGCAGCGGTCATTCATCGGCAAAATCGGCATAAATCATAAGCTGGTTGAAATTTTTTAGCTTCCGGACTCGTTCTAGATGGAAAGGAACAACCAGCTGGCATACGGATTTTATAGCACAGTATTATTCTGTTTGGTTATGGATACGTACGAGATTGAATCGATATTGAACTTTGTTCTGCTGGCTGCGGTAACAGGATTGTTTCTGCATATCAAATATTACTTTTCTACGCTTTCAAGCAACGTCCACCACCGGCTGCAATACCGTGACTTCATTTATAGCATCGCCATGGCATTGTTGCTCTACATTGCCATTTCAAACAAAACCGTTCCGTTAGCCTCCCGTTATGTGATTTTTTTGCTCTCGCTTGGTGCCTATATTGGGACGTGCGTTGTTATGCTCAACTCTGTCAAATGGAGGAAAAACTTTTCGCGTTCATTTCTGATTTTCCACCAGGGGAAATTTATCAAGCACATTATCCACCAAAATAAACTCTCCGAACGGGATATCATCGCAACGTTAAAGCTGAAGGGTATCAATAACTTATCCGATATTGATTCAATTATTCTGGAAGCTAATGGCGAACTTTCGGTTCACTTTAAGACTAAAGTGGGAACAACAAACGAGTCCTTGAATTTCTAGTCACAAGCCCGTTGGTGGGTTCAGTATCTGTTTAATAATGATGTCCTGCATTTTTGCACCAAAGGTAGATGGGATGCTATGTCCGGCTTTCTCAAACCAGTAAAATCCCTTGGACGGAGCCTTTAGACTCTTAAAGTACTGCTCGGCAAGCACGCTATTGGTCTGGTAATCATGTCTCCCTGCGAAAATGTATACAGGGCAATGCACTTCCGGAAGTGTCTCAAATAAATTCTCTTTGGATGCTTCGTTGAAAAGTGAAAGCCATTTCTCAGACCATTGCTCTACGTGCTCTCTTGTGAGCCGGGCGCGGCTTCGCGTGTACTCAAGAAGCGATTTTCGATGAATATAAAGTTGTTGACCATCGCGGAAAGGTATTTCAACGGTCATCAGTTCCTTGTGTTTTGAAAGATTATTTGATGTAACCGCGCTTGCTTTCATCAGTTCAAGGGCAATCCGCTCACTTTGTTGTTGATTCACCATACTCCCGATGGCCACGAAAGCCTCAATCTGTGCCGCGCGTGTGCGCACGAGGTGAAAGCCAAGGGCAGTTCCCCACGAATGACCCACGACATACATTTTGCTTCGCCCGAACCGAATGAGCAGCGAATCCAACATCAGTTCAGCATCGCGCTGCATGACAGACAGTGTCAGTGGAATCGGGGATCGATTGAGATTTAATGTGGCGCCTACATCCCGCTGATCCCATTGGATTACTGTAAAATGCTCGTAGAGTTGATCACAGAATTTGTCCGCGTATGACATCACGGAATTGCCCGGACCACCATGCAAGAAGAGAAGGAGCGGCTTGTGTGCGTCAGTTCCTTTAACCCAAATCGCCTGTCGAATTCCGCCAATGGATATCTCGTGCCGCTGGTCGACAGCCTGGGCAACACAAAAATAATGTGCGGCAGCGAAGACGAATAGAAAAACCGATCTCATGCAAGGTCAGGTGACCAGCGAAGATACGCAGATGGAGTCATTATCAATTTGAAATGTAATAATCAATCCGCTTTAGCATAATTCAGAATTTGCAGCAGGGTAATGATTAACGATGTAATTGCCATCAGGCTGATGATCAAAAACGCAATTCCCTTTCCCGGAAGATCAGGATGCTGCGATGGTATGAGTTTGAAAATGGCATGAAGCGTCTTAGTAGATCGCCACGAAAACACGCAAAGCAGTGCAAAAGAAACCAGAATACCTGCCAGGGCAAGCGAAGTATTTCCGTCCGATATAAAATATGCAATCGCTATTGCAATAACCCCCGAAGTTCCTCCCGATGCGAGTGCCGTTTTGGCTTTCATTCCAATAAAGGCCACAGCAACAATTCCGCAAAGAATGAGAAATATTCCGTAAAAGTAGAGTAGGGATGACGTTGTGTACATTTCGCTAATTAGGGTGTAGGTTGGTAATTTGTCTTGCTTAAAAGTTCACTGAGCTGTTGCGCTTCAGAAACGATTTTGATTGGATAATGCGAAAGCTCCAATACCCGAATCGCATTCCGTGTTCTCAGCTGGCCTTCTTTAATCCGGTGATCAAAGGTAAGAACATTATTTTCGATTACTTCTGTAAAATGATAAAGGTCATACTCCGATTGAAGGAGCTGTGTCAGTTCAAGATCGTGGGTGGCCACAAGCACAATATTATTTCCTTTATTAAGGTAGGTCAATATCGCCTTCGAGGCAGCGATACGTTCTACCGTGTTTGTCCCCTTGAAGACCTCATCGAGAACGAAAATTCCAGGAGCATCTTCATCCGATGCCTTCAGAAGTTCGTGCATGGTATGAACTTCCTGAAAATAAAGACTCTTTCCGTCAACTACATCATCTTGAATCCTGATCGAGGAATATTGCTTGAGAACAGGTGTCTTAAAGGACGCTGCAAAGCAAGTATAGATTGTTTGAGCCATTAACGAATTGATCAACATCGAACGAAGAAAGGTGGTCTTTCCTGACATGTTCGAACCGGT
>DASWTM010000301.1:0-18377 GCA_036402115.1 Chryseosolibacter sp. | reverse complement strand
AATCGCTCAATAAGACTTAGATCTTTGGACAGCAGATGGTTTACCTCCACCCTTTGCGATTGAAAACAAAATACTATTCTGTAATCCTTTCTCCAATCGCTTGAAGTAAACCTAATGGATAGGAGTGGAAAGCCCGAAGTGTAATGGGCTTGTGCGGTGGGCGGACTTGAACGGATAGCCCGACCCCGATGCGCGGGCGCTTTTCGGGATGGCGATCGGGGGCACGCCCAAATAGAAATTGTTGAAGCGAAATGTGTCGGTCATCCGAGACCCATGATTATGCGTCTCTACAGGTTTTTTGGCAATTATACAACAGCCCTGTATCTTCAACGTTTATTTGAGAAACCTGCATTGAAGAAACTTCCGCTTCTGATTACGATTGGTGTTGTTGGTCTCCTTGTGGGAGCGTACTTCCTTTATCAGGAATTTCAGCGGGACCCGGTGCGCCCGTGGGATCTGATTCCTTCGGATGCCATCCTGGTCTATGAGAAGGATAACTGCGATGCGTGTGGCGATGCCGTTGTGCAGTCACCGTTGTGGCGGCTTGTTGAAAATGCCGCGTTCTATAAGAAACCAGTCGATAGTATTCGCGGCCGCGTCTTTAAACTACTTGATTCTTCCCGCGGTGTGCTGGTGTCTGCGCACGTGACGAAGAAAGATGATTTTGATCTTGTCTACTACCTCAGCTCGAAATCGGATGTGTTTTCAGCGAAGGATATTTCGGGGATGAAAAATCACACTTTGCGGACTCGTGCTTTCAATGGTGTGAGCATTCACGAAGTACACTTTGGTAAGCAGATTTTCTCATTCACACGAATTGAGGATGTTTCGGTGGGTAGCTTTACTCCGTTTCTGCTTGAAGATGTGATCCGGTCATATCGCAACCATGAGAATGCTGGGAAGCAAGCAACGTTCGGATCGTTTCAGTTTACAAGTATAAAGGAAGATGCTGGGAATTTATACCTGAGACTTGAAGGTATTCATGATCTCCTTTCTGTTTTCATCGATGGTTTGGATCAAAATTATTCACTCGGAAGGTCTGCGTTGCTCGATGTGAAAGCAGATGAGAATAGTTTAACGCTGAATGGCTTCAGCACAGACAGTATCGATCGTTCAAAGTATTTGCTTTCTGTCTTTAAGCATCAGAACCCGGTTTCATTTGGGTTGAAAAATCTGATTTCGAATCGCGTGGCTGCCGTGTCAGCATATGGTATCAGTGATGGCGCTGATTTTTCAAAAGATCTGGAGCAATTTATCAAGACAAAAAGACCTCGGTTGCGCGATAGTCTTAATGCCTTGTCGAGTAAGTACTCGCTTGCTATTGGAAATCTTTACTCGAAAATCTCCGATGAAGTTGCTGTCTGCTTTATGGAGGCACGCAGGCAAACGGGATTTTCGAAGATTGTATTGATTGAGACATCAGATGTGAAGCCATGGTTGAAAATGTTTGGTACGCTGGGTGAACGTTTGAGTGTTGATACCGTTTTTTACGAGCGGTATTCGCAGTACGAGATTCGTGAGATTCCTTATTACGGATTTGGTGAGAAGTTTCTGTGGCCGTTTGTGCAGGGTTTCAAACACAACTACTACACATCGGTTGGGAACGTTCTTGTGATTGGTGAAGACGTTGAAGAATTAAAAAGCTATCTCGGTGATATTGACGCGGAAGAAACGTGGGGACGCTCGGTGAGTCAAAACAGATTCCTCGAGGCCACGCTTTTGGAGTCGAATCTTAGTTTGTATGTCAACGCTCCGCGATTCTGGAGTGTGTACGCATCAAGTTTGCAACCACGATGGCAAGGTTTTATGAAGGATAATCGCGCGTTAATGGCGGGGTTGCAGATGTCGTCAATTCAATTCAGTCATTTAAATAACAGTTACTACACCAATGCACTTTTCACTTTCCGGCAAGTAAAAGATGCTGAGCGCGCTCCAAAGAATACAGGAAATAATGTAACCAGTTTTGAGCATGGGGTGATCGGGATGAATACCGTTCGCAGCCACATTAACCGCAGTAACGAAGTGTTGGTGCAGGATTCACTGAATGAATTGAGTCTGGTAGGTGCCGATGGAAAAGTTCTTTGGAAGTTATCGCTGGGTGATCGGATCATCAGCGATGTGACGCAGGTCGATTTTTTTGCTAATGGCAAGCTTCAATACTTCTTTGCTACGCCAACATCACTTCATGTAATTGATCGTCTTGGAAATTATGTACAACCGTTCCCGTTGAGCCTTGGTTCCGTAACGGTGGATCATGTCAGTGTGATTGATTATGACAACAGTAAGAAATACAGGTTTCTTGTGGCGGACAAGGAAGGAAAAATTTACATGTACGACAAAGAGGGCAATGTGCTGGACGGATGGAGCCCTAACAACGCGGGTGGCATGCTCTCAGCGCCTCCGAAACATTACCGCATTAAAGGGAGAGATTACATTATAGCTAGTCGCAAGGATGGCGTGGTGAATGTTTGGACCAGACGTGGTGAGTTGCTTCGTAATTTTCCCCTGAACATTCAGGCCGAGCCGGTGGGAGAAATCTTTTTGGAGCGGGGCAACTCACTTGATGAAACGTATTTTGTGTTAGTGACGCGGGACGGTTTCCGCGCACGCGTGACACCGGAAGGCAAGCTTCAAAGTAAGGAGACATTGTTGAAGACATCAGTGCGCTCAACGTTTTCGCTGGTAAATGAGAAGGCCGAGAAATCATATCTGACTGTTCAGCAAGATGAAAGGCAAGTAACAGTGACGCACGCAGATGGACGTAAGATAGTTTCGGCTTCGGTTACCGGTACCACTCGTGGCGATGTGCGGTATTACGACTATGGGTCGGGTAAGATCTTTATTACGATTCGAGACCGGGCTCAAGGATTATTCTACGTGTATAACGAACAAGGCGATCTGTTGACAACACCGCCTGTTGAAACGCCTTTGCTTGAAATCAGGCCCTCGGATTCGGACGATTTTACGCTTTTCTTCGTGCACGGAAGATCGCTCGTAATCCAGCCTTTGTGACAAAAAATGGTTACCTTTCTGTTGATGAGGTATTTAACTCAACAAAACTTAACCTAGCCATGAAACGTCCACTATCCAACCTGTTGCTGACTTGCTTTGCCTTATTTTCATTTAGCACCGCTTTTTCACAGGGCATTCACTTAGGATTGACAACCTCCATGAATGCAACCTATGTACTTGATCAGGGTCTTGCAAAGGATCCCCGGTACAACTCAACCGCCACATACAAATGGGCGCCTGTTGGCTTTAACTTTGGAGTAGATATTGGGAGAAAATTCGGACTGTCACTTGAGTCTATTATGGCACGTCAGGGCCAGGTGTATCAGATTATAGACGCAGCTGAAAAAGTGAAAGGCGAGCGAAAAATTGACATCAAAACCATTCAATTACCCTTATTGATGAAATTTATGAGTGGCGGTAATGCCGGAGCCCGGGCGAACTTCAATCTTGGCCCACAAATGAATTTATTGACCGATGCAATTGAGTCAGTAAAGGCAGACGCTGGAACTTATGATATTCCTGCAGGAGTGGATTTTGCTTCCATTCAGCAGGAGTTTCCTGGCGCTGTTAATAACAACAACGGCACCTATACACTACCGAACAACGTGCCGACTCGCGATGTTCTTTCCAAGAAAGCGAATGATTTTAAGAACACGGAATTTGCAATTGCTGCAGCGTTTGGAATTGACATTGACTTGTCAAAGCACTTGTACCTAACAACACAGATCCGTGCAAACTACACGTTAACAGACATGCGTAATGGTGACGTTATTGAACAAATCAAGAGTGGTGATGGCGGAAATATCTTTGGTCAACGTGCAAACCTGCTCGTAGGTATGCAGCTGGGATTGCACTATACACTTGGAAAGACAAGATCATTTAAGTTCAAGGAATAATTATAACTTAAGTATTTACATCAAAGCCTCGGAGATTTCCGGGGCTTTTTTATTGGTTAATAAAATCGTGAATCGCATCATATACTTCCTCCAATTGTTTACTGGAAATGACGTAAGGAGGTAGCATGTAAATCACATTGCCGAGTGGACGAAGAAGGATATTCCTGTTGATGAAATAGTCATAAATCTTTTTCCGGGAGGAATTGAGATACGAGGTCGCCTCATCGGTCTTTAGTTCGATCGATAGAATTGTTCCCAGATAACTTGCATGGGCTATACGCGGATGATGTTTGATACGGGATGCAAATTGCATATGATCGTTACTGATGCGCGCTATAGCTTCCTGGCATTCCGGTGATGTGAGTAATCCAAAGCTCGCGTTTGCTGCTGCGCATGCGATAGGATTTGCGGTGTACGAATGACCATGGAAAAATGTCTTGCTGGGATCCGCTGTTTGAAATGCTTTCTCAATTTTTTCAGTGCATGCCGTGACGCCAAGTGGTAATACACCACCCGTTATTCCTTTCGAAACGCAGATGATATCAGGTTTGTGGTTAAGATAATCGGAGGCAAAATATTTCCCGGTTCTCCCAAAGCCTGTGAATACTTCGTCTGCGATGCAAATGATGTTGCGGGATTGTGCGTGCTCTAGAATTCGATCGAGTGTTAAGGTAGAGTATATCCGCATGCCTGCGGCACCTTGCACTAGCGGTTCATAAATGAAGGCTGCAACGTCATCGTTACCTGCTATTGCTTTGAATTGATTGAGAACAGCTTCATCGTTAGAGCCGTCAGGGAAATCGAGGAAGGCAGTTTCGAAAAGGTAATTTGAAAACGGATCGGTGAAGATACCGCGCTCACCGACTGACATAGATCCAAACGTGTCACCGTGATAAGCGCCTTGAATGGCAACAACTTTTCTCTTCCTGACTCCTGAGTTGTACCAGTACTGCATGGCCATCTTCAAACCAACCTCGACTGCGGTACTACCGTTGTCAGAGAAGAATATTCTCTTTTGGTTTTTCGGGAGTATTTTCAAAAGATTCTGAGAGAGGTCAATGGCAGGCTGATGGGTGAAGCCTGCGAAGATCACGTGTTCAAGTTGCAGCGCCTGTCGTGCGATGGCATTGGCGATGTGAGCATTTGAATGACCGTGTATATTGACCCACCATGATGAAACCGCATCGATAATTTTCCTTCCGTCATGTGAAACAAGGTAAACGCCCTCGCCTGAGGTGATGAGAATCGGCTGATCTTCACTCGCAAGCGATGTGAAGGGATGCCAGATAGTTTGTTTGTCGAGTTCGCTAAGCGATTTCATTTAGTTTTTTTCGTAACGATGACGCGTATCTTGAAACAACCTCTTTGTCAACTTTGTTTTCTCTGTCGATTCTTAGAAGCTGGGTTAATTGCGAATGTTGCAGAATGATTCGTTCACTTTCAGGATTTGATTCGCCATTAAAGATGATTCCCTTCACCGCGATTGACCTGCTGTTCAATGCTTCAACCGTTAACAATGTATGATTGATGCTCCCGAGATAAAGATCGGCAACCAGTATCACTTCGATCGACAGGTGTTTAATGATGTCGATTACAAAATGTTTGTCGTTGATAGGGACAAGACATCCTCCAGCGCCCTCAACGATCAGGTTGTTGTTCGTTTTTGGCAGCTTGAAGTCATTCAGTTGTATCTCGATCTTATCAATCTTTGCTGAAGCATGAGGTGATGCGGGTGTTTTTAGTAAATACCGTTCTGGATGTATGAACGTTTTATCGTGGGAGATTAATTCATTTACACGATCGGAATCTCTTGGCAACCCAGCCTGAATCGGTTTCCAGTAATCTGCCTGCAGCGCCTCGCATAAGATGGCAGACACCAATGTCTTCCCACTGTCTGTATCGATCGCTGTTACAAAATAGTTATGCATGTTTATTGATCTGATTCGCTAAGGTAGAAATCTCTTCATCTGTGTTGAAGGTGTGCAGGCAAATTCGCAGACGTTCCGTTCCTTCCGGCACGGTTGGTGAAAAAATTGGTCGAACGTCAAAACCACTTTCAAGCAGTAACGCAGATGTCTGTCTGGTCTTTTCTACAGATCCAGTGATGACGGTTTGGATCGCGGTTGGTGATGACGAGGTTTTTATTGATCGTTTAAAAACCTCGATTTTGTGGTGAAGAGTTGTTTGTAATTGTTGACCTATTTGCAAAAATTTGAATGCTTCCTGTAGTCCGATTATAGCATGATCAGGCAAGGCAGTCGTGTAAATAAAAGGCCTGGAGAAATTGACCAGGTAGTTGATCAAGTTTTTACTTCCTGCAATGCACGCGCCATGCGCACCCATCGCTTTGCCGAAGGTGTAGATTCTTATGGCAATTTTATCTTGCAAGTTAAGCGATGTTGCTAAGCCACTTCCATTCAGGCCCATGACGCCAGTGCTGTGCGCTTCATCAAGAATAATTGAACAACCGTATTTTTCTGACAGGTTGACAATCTCCTGCAACGGGGCATAATCTCCATCCATCGAGTAAATCGATTCGATGGCTATCACTATATTCCCTTTGCTTTGTCTGATTTTTTTTTCGAGATCATTCAAGTCGTTGTGGCGAAAGGAATATTTCGTAGCAAGCGACAATCGAACACCGTCACGGATTGAGGCGTGGCAGAGTTCATCGTATATAATGGTGTCGTTGCGCGAAGGGATGGATGCGAGCACACCAAGGTTCGCTGAATACCCTGAATTAAAAACGAGGCAGGATTCTGCGTCAAAAATTGTTTTGAGGTCGTTTTCTAATTGCTCATACAAAACTGAATTCCCGGATAGAAGCCGAGAACCCGTTGCTCCATTTTTTGGTTGAAGCGCTTCAACTCTTGCATCGATTCTGCTTCGGAGTTCCTCCGATTGCGCTAAGCCGAGATAATCGTTTGAAGTAAAGTCAACGAGCGCAGGGTTTGTAATTTTGAGCCTCCTTAAAATACCTTTTTCCTCTCTGGCGGAGAGTTGCTGAAACAGGTACTTTTCCAGGTTATTCATCCGACAAAAATAACCTGAATATTGATAAGTACTATTGTATGGGAGGTGGTTAGTCTTTTGTGTTACCCGGGAAAAACCGAATGGATTCTTGCGGTGGGCTGTTCAACATGTAGCGTTGGTTTGTTATCAACGCATAGCCGAGCGTGACAAACGCAGAGTAATCGTTCTTCTTAAGGCTGTTGTAATAATTGAAAGCCTTTTCGATAGACTGTGTGGAAGGCTTCGGGTAGTCCGCTGTTGAAATAATGCTTATTTCTGCCGGGGATTTTTCCCGATACGAAAATTGAATTGGCACGCTGAACCTCGCGTTTTGTTTCGGATAGAATGCTGACATCTTCGGGTAGTTTTTCCGAAGCTCAAGCGTTTTCTGATTGATTTGCGCTGCAGCGGTAATGCTTGCGCTTGCGATGGCGATGGACAACAAAATTTTCATAAGCGAAAAATTTAGATAGATCCAAAACAATCAAAACAGGAAGGCCGGTTCCGACACGCAAGGGCAGGAGTGGCGAGTCAGTAAGTGAATATACGATAATTGTTGAAATGGTGAAAGCTATTTGCCTCTTGTCTTTTCCAACATATCCCACATGGCATCCGGAATCATTTCAAGGTGACTGAATTCGCCACCGCTTCGCAGCCATTCGCCACCGTCAATGGTAATTACTTCCCCGTTAACATAGGCAGAATAGTCGGAGATCAGATAGGCTGCCAGGTTCGCGAGTTCCTGATGTTCGCCTACACGCTTCAGTGGAACCCGTTCAGCGGGATCAAACTTTTTAACCAGGTCGCCAGGCAGTAGTCTGCTCCATGCGCCTTCCGTTGGGAATGGCCCGGGTGCAATCGCATTGCTTCGGATTTTATATTTCGCCCATTCCTGTGCCAGGGATCTGGTGAGAGCAAGCACACCGGCTTTACCGCACGCGGATGGGACCACGTAACCTGAGCCCGTCCATGCGTAGGTTGTTACTATATTCAAGAATACGCCTGGCTGTTTTTTGTCAATCCAGTTTTTTCCAGCAGCAAGGGTTGTATAGTACGTTCCTTTTAGAACGATATCCACTACGATGTCAAAAGCGCGATGAGAAAGTCTTTCCGTTGGGCTAATAAAATTACCGGCCGCATTATTTAGAACGCCATGGATCTGACCGAATTCTTTCTCAGCACTTTTAATGACGTTGTCAACTTCTTCATATTTGCGCACATCGCAAGCAACTGCCAATACTTTTCCGCCCGTCTCGGTTGATAGTTCGGAAGCTGTCTTGTCAAGCACATCTTTTTTTCGGCTTGTGATGACGAGGTTTGCCCCCAGCTCCAAAAAATACTTTCCCATGGATCGACCAAGTCCCGTGCCGCCTCCGGTGATAATGATGGTTTTGTCTTTCAGTGATCCGGGTTTGAGCATTCCTTCCATAACGTGAATTTTTTGCGTCTCGCAAGGTAAGCAATCTGTTCACGATTGAGCAAACGCATTTAGGTCAGTCTTGATCGGCTCGATTCACTGCGTTGGGCCGTTGTCGCGCAATGCTTCGATTTTGGATTGGACGGGTGACGGCAGCGCGGAATACAAATTAAAACCCGTCACCGTTTCGATCTCATTAACGCTGACACGGTAGTCGCCCCATGAACCCGTGATGTTATTCGTGTTCGGCATATCGACTGCTATAAGACGGGTCGATGCAGAAGTTCGGGATAAATCATTCTCTCCTTTCGGAAGGATAAGTATGGTTTTCCAGATCCGCTCCGGTACGGTTACTTTTCCCTTCGCAATGACGTCCATCATTCCAAGCGTTCCCGTGCCACCCGTTCCATAACTTCCCATAATAATGTAAAGCTCGTAATCGCGATCAACTAGATCGCGGCAATACTGTTCAAGGTCTGCCCACAGCTGCCGATTATTGGCAGGAGCTTGAGGGATAATGTTGCTCATGAGGAACGTGCTTGCGTTGTCATTGATCGAGAACGTCCGATCACCGGATGGGCAATGATGGCCGCGATCGAAGCCTGAATTATTGTAGTCATCATCGGTGACGCGCTCCCATTCAACAGGCAATGAAGAGTCTTCGCGGAAGTTATCCTGGCGTGAAGCAGTGCCGATCCACGATTTATCAAGATGCCAACTCACCCAGTTCGGTGTTCCGCGAGTGCGATGGTACGAGAGTGCAAACTGCTTTTTTAGAAGGAGATAATTTTCCGATGCATTCAACGAAGCGTTTGCATCGCTTGGATTCCCCATGATCAGATGCTCACCTGCTGTTCTTAATTCCAGCGTTTCTTTCCAGTCACTTTCTTGTTGACGATCATGACTTGCTACATCTCGGTTATGGTACTCCTTGCTACAACATGCCAACGCGACACATAATAGAAAGCGTAAGTGTTGAAGGTGACGTTTCATGACGCGGTCATTATTGACAAAAAATTCATGCACGTTGGTGATGAACGACACCAAACTATTCAAATGTTTACGCAATTAATAGAGCTGTTTTCAGGGGAATTCTCAAGCACGCAACCTTGCGTGGTCAGATGTTCGACCGATTTTTCACACAGATGACATTAGCTGTTAAATTCCAACCATGATGAAAGCGCCCCAATAGAACGGATGGGGAAACGTTTTTTTGAGTTTTTGCTGTGCGTTTCTGAAGGCGACATGTGGGTCTTCGACTTTTAAACGCTCCTGATAGAATAATGACATCAGTTGCTGTGTGGCGGCATCATCTACACTCCACAAACTCATGATCATTGCTTGCGCTCCTGCCATCTTAAAGGCGCGCTGCAGGCCATATACGCCTTCCCCATTTTTTACCACACCTAATCCCGTCTCGCACGCAGAAAGAACCACAAGCTCAGTATTTTCTAAGTTGAGGTTCATGGCTTCGTAGGCCGTTAGAATTCCGTCATCGCCATCATCATTAACCGGTGTGCCGGTCTGCAGAAAGTTTTCTGAGCCGGCCAGCAGAAGTCCTGACTTTAGCAGCGGGCTTGGGACATACTGTGCGGTTTTTTCATTTTGCGGAGTGTCATCGTCCTCCAGGAAATATCCGTGCGTAGCAATGTGGAGTACCATCGGGCTGATGACCTGCTTTAACAGGCTCTCGGAAGCAAGGTCCTCTTTAAACACTTCCGGGTTTTTGCTGATTTTTGCGATCTGATTGATTTCAATTTCCGTACCTGGGAGAACGGCAATCCCGCCTTCACCGCGCATGTGGCGCAATAGACCACCCCGCAAGCCCCGCGAGAGAGTTCCTCCGCGTGTCACGGAACGCGTTACGCCTTCTGTTTTTTCGTTCGTAGCATTAAGGTTGAACTTAGGGAAGCCGATCAAAAGCGAGGACTGACTGTTGGACTGGACGAGTCGTTTCTCAAGTAACTCGCGGGTGTTAGTCACCATTGCCACCTGGAATTCATCGAGGAGAAATTTCTGTGACTCTGTATTTTTTATGGTGTTAATGTTGATTTGATTGTAGACTCCATCTCTGGAGAGATACACTTTTTTAATCTTCTGCGCGTTCAGGAATTTCGCAAGCGGCTCGAAATAATTTTTGTAAGATCGATTATCATCAAGGGTGAACCGGATGTTATTGCGGTAGAAGGAAAGAAATTTTCCTTCTAGTTCTATGCCGTTGTTTAGAACAATGAGCTCAGGGTGGTTTTTTGTTTTCGGTGTTACAATGAGGAAGCCGTAAATAACTTGATCTTTAAATGCGCCACCTGATTCCGGTGAGTAATTCTTAAATCGAATGATTTCCACCGCAGCTTCATTTTCTTTCAAGGACTTTTGGATGTCTTTCCACGATGCAGTTTTTCGGGCTAGTTGCCTGGTGAATACTGAAGATTTACGTGTCAGCTCCTTTTCGAGCAAATCTGCAGATTGCTGCAATGAATCAATTTTGTGTGGCGTCTCGTTCTGGCTGTATAATTTTGCGATCTGTTCTTTTTGAGCCTGCCATTTGTCGAACAGCCGGACCAGGGTTGTATCGTTACCAGTTCGGATCGATTCTTTCACCCGCTCTGTCGCATACATGATGGCAGCTTTGGTGTTGATATGATGATCATAGACCGCTCCCATGATTGCCGGATTGGTTTCTTTTGCAGTCAAAGCGAAAGAGTTAAATTTTTCAAAAGACGGCTTAATGTTGGTGTAGTAGAATTTGGATTTTTCTTCTTCCGTTAATACAGGGAAAAGGGAATTGATTTGATAGTAATAGCTTTCGAACGCCTCACCGAAAGACTGCTGCGCTTCTTTCATTTGCTTTTGTTCCCATTGAAACTCTGCGATCTTTTGGATGCTTTCCGCAGACTTTGGATGTTTCTTTCCCAATTTTGAATTTCGGATGGCAGCCGAAGACATCAAATATTTTAGTGCAAGGTCCCTCTGTCCCGATTTCCAATATGCCATTCCAAGATTGAAGGACGTTGTAGCAAATTCCGGAGAGTTTTGGCCCAGTGTATTGTTGAAAATCTGCAGAGCTTGTTGATGCAGAGGAATTGATTTTTCAGGTTGCCCTGCTAAACGATACACTTTTGCCAGGTTGTTCAGCTTACTTGCGTATAGCGCGGTTTCGGCTTCATCATTTGCCTTTTGAATTTCGATCGCTTTTACAAGCATTGCTTCAGCGTCTCTGTATTTTCCTTCGTCCGACAATACCAACGCAAGGTTAGAAAGCGTAATGGCATAGTCCGGATGCGTGGTTCCCACTGCAAGGCTGTCTGCCGTACGAATTTGTCCAAAAACTTTTTCAGAGCGATCAAGCTGTCCGAGGAATTGATACACCAGCGCCTGATTATTGAGAACATTAAAGTACGTGGGCTCGTCTTCGCTCATGTTTGCAAGTACGAAGTCGAATGCTTCTTCAGCTTCAGCGTATTTTCCCTGGGACATGTACAGGATTCCGAGGTTTACCGTGGCACTAAGGGCGATAGGGGAATTGGTGTCATTCAGGTCTTCAAGAATATCTAGCGCTTCGTTAAGTTGTTTGGATG
This sequence comes from Chryseosolibacter sp., assembly GCA_036402115.1. Classification (GTDB taxonomy): domain Bacteria; phylum Bacteroidota; class Bacteroidia; order Cytophagales; family Cyclobacteriaceae; genus Chryseosolibacter. The sequence continues at coordinate 6,462 of DASWTM010000301.1, read as the reverse complement.
CTTTTTGATATTGTGCACTAACGGTGTATAGACCACCAAGTTCAGAATGATAGGCCGCTTTAATGACGGTGCCCTTCTCCTGAAGTTTCAGCGATTCCAATAACAATGTTTCTGCTTCCGCGAATTTATCAAGTTGAGTATAAATGTCGATTGCACTTTGAACCGTTGAAATGTATTGTTGGCTGCGTGGTCCATACATGCGTTTGTCATTGGCAAGCAGATCCACCACCATCGTTTCAGCTTTTGAGTATTGCCCCGCTTCGAGATAAACAAGTGCGAGATGATACAGAGCTCCACTGAACTCACTGGTTTCAATCAAGCCAAGATCGGACCGCATTAACTTTTCTTTTTCAAACCAGTTAATAGCGTTTTCAGGCTGGCCAAGTTCTTTGTAGGATTTTGCGATGTAATAGAAACTGTTTGCAACAATCGTGTCTTTGCGTGTTTTTGCGAGTCGATCGACATCATTAGTCAAGGCAACGATGGTCTCGTAGTTTTGCTCATTAAATTTCCGGACGATATCATTGTAAACTTTAGGGACACTTTGGCCAAGCGCAAGGGATGCAACTTGCAGGAATAGCAAGGCAATGCAAGAAAATTTCATATAGCAATGTTACTAAACTACGATAAGAAAAACGTGAAGTTTCTTATTCAATTATTACATGCAGACGCTTGACGGTGAATTCTTTTAGCAGATCGTAACGAGGTACAAACCTTTCGGGAAATAGTGACGTTCAGTCAATGCTTGTAGCGTAAGCATCGATTTTACGAATCGCCTACTGGCAAAAATACCTATATCTCGGTACATGTGGCTTGTATCAAATTTATAGATGACAGATCTTTCCGGGTTTGGGTATACTTCGGTGAGCGCGTTTCTTTTGATTCGATGTCTGTTATGATCAATTGTCTTGCATTTATTACACCATCATCCGCAAGCTTTTCTACTTTACCTTCTGCTGCAACCCAGTGCCTATCGGTAAATTGATAAATGAGTGGTATCCTTTGTCATAAAAGATGGGTTGGTTACTTCTCGTAGGCGAAGCTTGTTTGTGAATATCCGGCAAAAACGCCAAAGCCGTTTTGAATATTACTATACACCTTGACCGGTTGTGCAAACGGATCACCGGATGCGTAATTTTGAAGTGCCGAACTGGTTTTGTATCGGTAGTAATCTTCACTCAGTGATCTAAAGTAGATCCGATACTTGGTAGGTGTAGTTGCGCCCCACCAGTTATGTGTCGACATTTTTACGTTTATCGTAAATTGTTCTTCGTTAAATAATGCATCCGGGAAGAAAAATCCTTCACTATTTTCAATCTCCTCAGCATCGATACCCGGGTCGTCAGAATATATGTAAGGGTTGAAACGATTGACATATCCTTGTCCGGTTTGTGGGTTCGTGTATCGGTATTCAGCAATTGCCATCACCTGATAAAAGTTTTTTCCCGGGGGGTCGGTAAAGGTTATGCTGAAGTTGTGGAGGGTCTCCTGAAATTCACCGACCGTCACCTGCGGTTCTGAAAATTCTGCTGCAACAGCTGTAGGACAAGATGACGATGACTCAGCAATGCTATAACCGGGTGCATTGACACGGATAGTATAGGATTGTGATGGCTGAGGCCCGCTTTTATTAGATCGATAGTAACCCAGTGAATCGTGCTGCAAGGTATCGAACGGAATCTCACCATCGTAGATGACCACATTGGCGTTAGTAATATAACGGTAGTCGGCCTGATCGAGAATATGTCGGCTCAACGAGACTTTCGCTTTCCAAACACTGTCTGGAGTAAAAAATGAATTCACAACGATTTGATTCTTCTCAATGGGGATATCTACGTCCACCACCAACTCACAGCTGTATAGGAAAAAGATCGCAAAAAGGATGAAATATTTGTTCATGTTCATAATTCAGAATTTGAAGCGGTAGGCGATGGAAGGAACAATTGGGAACAGACTGTACTGTATGAATTTTTTATTTCCATCACGGTCGTATCCGAGTTCCATGAAAAATGGATTGCGTCTGCTATAGGCATTATATACGCCAATGGTCCAGGAGCGTTCTCCAAACTTTGTCTTCTTTGTGGTAGTGTAGCTGAAGTCAAGGCGATGATACGCGCGCATCCTGAAATTGTTTCTGCCTTCATAGTATTGGATGTCATTCATGTAGTAGCGATAGCCGAAATTGTCCTGGTATCCTTCGTACGTTGATTTCGGAAGGGAAAGCGCAGTTCCCGTCCCGTATACCCAGGTGAGTGCGAGTTCGCGGTTTGGTTTAGGTTCGTATGCTACGGCAATTTCAATGTCGTGTCTCCGGTCATACTTGTAGGGAAATGTTTTTCCATCATTGAGGTTCGGGAATGTTCGATTGGTCCACGAAAGGGTGTAGCCGAGCCAGCCATTTAGTTTGCCGGTCTTCTTGTGAAGGAAAAACTCTGCGCCATAACTCTCACCATCGCCTACTTCGACCTTCGTCTGCCAGTCATCCTGAATGTTCAGGTAGCTCGCACCATCTTTGTATTCGATCAGGTTGTTCATTTTTTTGTAATATCCTTCGAGTGTTACTTCATAGTTGTTCCGGATATTGTAAGCCAATCCACTTGATGCGATGTGGCTTTGCTCAGGCGCGATGGTTTCCGTTGCCGGAACCCAGAGGTCTGTTGGCAGACCCAGGCCAGCATTGGTCAACAGATGCAGGTATTGCGTCATCGTGGCGAATGAACCCTTCCACGAAAGTGAAGGTGCCATCAGGTAACGCGCGGCAATGCGCGGCTGGATGGAGTGGTAGAATTTGTCTCCGACAAGGAAAGCAGAGCTATGTACTCCAAAATTTACCTTGAGTTCCCGTGAGATCATGAAGTCATCTTCCAAGTATGCCGAGAATTCCTGTGCGTATACTCGTTTTGCACCAAACGTAGTATCGGACCCCTTGTCGCCCCGATAGCTGTAAACACCAGGGGTGAATAAATGATTGATCGCCTGCGCGCCAAACTTGACGTAGTGTGATGGGTTTGGAATGTAATCAAGGTCAAGTTTGAGCGCGTAATCGCGAATACCTGAGATGTACTGATCCTTATAGTAGTAGTTGGACGTGCCGCTAGCAGTCGTGATTTTTTCCTCCTGTTCGGCAAAGATGTCGAAGCGATAACGGGAGTATGTTGCCGTGAGGTTACTGAAAAGTTTGTTGTTCACGATTTTATTCCAGCGTAATGCTGTACTGATGTTTCCCCATCGAAGTCCGAATTCTTCTTTGTAGTCAGTACGCTCATTGTTGTTGACGTAATATCCTTTGTACTTCGAGTAAGCTTTATCATCGCCCATGTAGGCGCTCAGGTAGATCCTGTTTTTATCGTTCACTTTATGGTTGATCTTTGTATTGAGGTCATAGAAATAATAGCCAACATTCTCATCTCCCTTCGTGGTGGCCTTGATCAATGGCCGTGCGAGGATGTCGAGATAGGTCCGTCTCGCTGACACAATGAATGATGTCTTATCTTTCACCAAAGGTCCCTCAATGGTAACGCGGGAGGCAATGAGACCGATTGATCCTTCTCCTTTTAATTCCTGATTGTTCCCTTCTTTCATGCTGATGTCGATGACACTGGAAAGTCGGCCACCATACCGCGCTGGAAATCCTCCTTTAATCAACTCCACGTGGTTGATGGCATCAGCATTGAACACGGAGAAGAATCCGAACAAATGCGATGCATTATACACGGGCACACCATCCAGCAGAATTAAATTCTGGTCAGGACCGCCTCCGCGTACGTAGAGGCCACTACTGCCTTCGCTTCCGCCCTGGACGCCCGGAAGAAGTTGCAAGACTTTAAGAACATCTGTTTCGCCCATCAGTGCCGGCATCGATTTAATCTGGTGAAGCGGAACATCAATGGTCCCCATCCGGGTTGTTTCTTGTATGCGGTCTTCCGTTGTGCCAGAGATCACAACCTCCTTTAACGTAGTCCCGCTCAGCAAACCGATGTTGATCACCGTATCACCGGAAAGAAAAGCATTGATGATAGCGGGCTCATACCCCACATAGGATATGCGCAATCTAACCGAGTCTTTCGGTAGGGTAAGGCTGAAAAAACCATATGTGTTTGAACTGGTACCCCGTTGGGAATTCAAGTCGTAGACACTTGCTCCAATAAGATTTTCACCGCTTGCGTGGTCCTTGATCGTTCCACTGATGGTAAATTTCTGAGCGATGGATTGCAGGCACGCAATGGTGAGGATGAGAACATAAATTGCTTTCATAGAGAGGTTAGGTGGCAATGAGCAAACGCCTTGAGTAAAGTTATAGTATTTTGAGGACACATTATTTCAATGCATCCGTACAAATGGGGGATGGATTGAGGGTAGAAATTCCTATTTTTCGAAAATTTTTTGACTCTATGAAGAGAACCCTGCTGACTGTTGTTGTTCTGCTACTTTTGTCGTCATGCGTTGTTACACGCAAGAAGTACGATGACCTGCTTGCGCAAAAAGTAAGCATGGAGGCAGACTTACTTGATAAAAACTCGCGTCTTGATAAAGCGAATGCTGACCTTAAAGATCTGGATGAGAAGTTGAAAAAGCTCAAAGAAGACACAACTAATTTAGGAATCGATGTCCGTAATACAGGGCAGAAACTTGCATCGCTCGAAAAGGAGCATGAGCAGTTGAACACCTACTACAAAAACCTGATGACGAGCAGTGGCAAGCTTAACCGCGATATCGCTCAGCAACAGGAGCAGCTTGCCAGCATTCAGGAAAATCTCACCAGGACGCGAAGGATGAATGACTCGCTTAGCAACAGTCTTGCTGAACGTGAAAAGAAAGTGCAGGAGTTGGAGACCGTGCTTGCCAATAAAGACAAAGCTGTACAGGATCTGAAGAACAAGATCAGCAGTGCGTTACTGAATTTCAAAGAGAATGATATCACTGTTCAAGTGAAGAACGGAAAGGTGTACGTGTCATTGGCCGAACAACTTCTCTTTGGGAGTGGTAGCATAGTTGTTGATGCCAAAGGTGTGACAGCGCTTCAACAATTAGCAAAGGCAATCAAAGATCAAAAAGACATCAATATTCTTGTTGAGGGACACACTGATAATGTTCCCATTTCTAAGAAGTCACAGTACATGGAGGACAATTGGGACCTGAGCGTAATGCGAGCCACATCGATCACGAAAATCCTGACAAAGGCAGGCTTGGCTCCACAACAGATTACGGCATCCGGAAGGGGCGAGTTTGTTCCTTTGGCTGCGAACGACAGTCCTCAAAATAAACAAAAGAATCGGAGAACGGAGATTATCATCACACCGGATCTCGATGAGCTTTTCAAAATTCTTGAATCAAACTAGATATGGCGAGGTTATTATCGTTTCTCATACTGGTCATTGATATCCTGGTGATCATTGACATTCTTAGAAGTAACAAGGATACCGAGCGAAAGATACTGTGGATTATCGCGGTCGTCTTTCTGCCCATACTTGGGCCGATTCTTTATTTCTACATCGGCAGGAAATGATTTAGATGTATGTCTTCGAGACTGAGTGATAGAAGTAATTGGCAGTTGGCAAAGGGCGATTGGCAAATCGATCAGTCGGCATAGTCGCAAACTGGTGGTACTTTTTATCGGCCCGTTCACTGCAAAGCTTTCTTTCTCGCGTTGCAGCCAAAACCAGAGAAAATAATTGGCAGTTGGCAAAGGGCGATTGGCAAATAGATCGAATAATACGTTATCCCGAAAGAGGACATCAAATCTATTTTGAAGACCTGTCTTCTTACTGGCACAGGTCTGTTAAAAAGCAAAAACCAAATCCCAAAATCAGGAACCAATTTACTTGGTAACTGATCGGGATTTGGTTTTTTAATTTAATGAAGTAGTCGCGACTTCTATTTTTGAAGCACGAACTGGTGGGTGCCTTTTATCGATTTGGAACGTCCTCCCTCAAAGGTTTCTTCATCCCATTGCAACGTTAGCACTAATTCATCAGCGGTGATCTCGGAAATCGTAATCTCCTTGTTGTCTTGCCCGCGGATGATAACGCTAGCGGATTCGTCTTTAAACGACCAGGTATCTTGTCTCAGCCAAACCGGAGTCGTTCCTGTCGTGGTAAGCGTACCGTCACCGAAGGTGATCGAAAAATCCTTGAAGAGGTCCTGTGTCACGTCCAATCCGTCCACGGTTACTCCGGCAACGGATGGCAAATTCCACTTTCCTCCGTTTTCTGTCAGGATTTTTGTGACGCGTTGTTCATTCGATAGCGTTGGCTCATCGGACTTACAACTGATAATGAGCGATACCGTAGCGAGCGCCATAACGAGGCCTGCCCGGGAAAATACTGTAGCTAGTCTTTTCATATTGTGTTTGAGTCTTTTTAGCTGTCCTACTCGATTACCACCTTAAGCGTTTTTACTGTTATACCGCCCTGCTTCACGCGCAACAGATAAATGCCTCGCTCAACACTTTGAATATTGACC
>DASWTM010000300.1:0-11588 GCA_036402115.1 Chryseosolibacter sp. | reverse complement strand
GGAGAACCACTTTTCCCAATAGAAGAGAAGCCGTTTCCGCCTTCCGACATTCCTGGTGAAGAAGCATGGCCAACACAACCAATTCCAACCAAACCCGAGCCTTACGCCCGTCAACTTGTAACCGAGAATGATATCAATCCGCATTCTGCATACAAGGCAGAACTGCTGGAGACATTGAAAAAAAGTAGAAGTGAAGGACCATTCACTCCACTGTCACGACAAGGAAGTATAGTCTTCCCGGGACTTGATGGTGGGGCAGAATGGGGAGGCGCAGCGGTTGACCCCGAGGGCATCATGTACATTAACAGTAGCGAAATGGCATGGTTGATCGCGCTCAATGAGACAGCTAAGATTGACGCACAAAAGAAATTCATTAATCCGGGAGAGCAAGTCTATGCTGCAAACTGCTCATCGTGCCATGGATCCGAGCGTAAAGGAAATGCAGCCAGCGGTTTTCCCTCTCTCGTAAACCTGAACAGCAGACTCGAAAAGCAGCACGTTCTGAAAGTAATTACAGCAGGCAAGGGAATGATGCCGGCATTTAAAAAGCTGAGCGAGAAAGAGGTTACTGACCTCGTTGCCTTTTTGTATGGCGAGAAGAGCACTGCCTCCGCTGCGAAGAAAGAACCGATGGATGTCAATCGAAACAGACCACTTTACAACATCTCTGGCTTCACCAAATTTCTCGATAAAGATGGCTATCCTGCTATTGCTCCGCCTTGGGGAACACTCAATGCGATCGACCTCAACACCGGTGAGTACAAATGGAAAAAAGTGTTTGGCGAATATCCAGCGCTGATGGAAAAAGGAATTCCTCAAACGGGATCCGAAAGTTACGGAGGCCCGGTAATCACCGCTGGTGGACTACTTATTATTGCAGGAACGAAGGATGAAAAACTTCGCGTCTACAATAAATCCAATGGGGAGCTCGTCTGGGAAACAAAACTTCCTGCAGCTGGCTTTGCAACACCGAGCACGTATTCAGTGAATGGAAAGCAGTATGTGGTAATCGCCTGCGGTGGAACAAAGCTTGGTGCAAAAAAAGGCGAGAGTTATGTTGCTTTCACCCTCCCCGACTAACATCTTTTGATCAGCTACTATAAAAGAAAAGTCCTCCTATGAAAACGTAGGAGGACTTAACTAGAAATCAAACTTTAAATCTTAGTAGTTGTGAACCGGTGGGTTGTTCATGCGACCGAGGTCAAAAGCCGTATGAACTGCATCCACGATTTGTGCAACATATTCACGCTTGGTGCTTACAAGCGCGTTCTTCTCTCCTTCTGCTGTACCGATTCGCACGGCATACCTTTCTTTCGATAGAACTAATGCAAGGATTCCGAGCACGAACAAGCCGATACCCGTCCAAAGTGCCAACGTGTTTCCAGAAATTATTCCCGAATCAGTTTGCATCGACCAATCCGATGGTACCAAACCGAGGTAGCCACAAACCGCTGCGATGATACCGAGCAGCATCAGCAATACTCCAGGCCACCGATCAGGCCGTATAGTCCAAAATGCAGCTTTGGTAATCCCATTCAAATTATACGAGGTCTTCTTAATCTTCAGTGTGGAGTCTGTCACCACCACATCGTGTCCGTCTGTATAGATAACTTTATCAGGTGTCATAGAAATTCATTTTAACTTCTATACAACAAAAACGGACCTGAGACACTTTCTGATTTTCAGGAGGAAGGATTAGGCGATAACCTGTTGTATTCGCCTCTGAAGTGAAGAGGCAGGCAAGGGGCATTAAGTGCGTTTTGGCAACAGCATCTGTAGAAGTATTGCCGATACAATCACCACGATGCAACCCACCATGTTGAACAACAAGAAAGCCATGTCGGTAAAGAAGTGACAATATAGTACAACGCCTTCGGAAAGAATTGCCGCCCAGAACACGGCAGTGCCTTGCACGCGTTTCAAATAAAAGGCAGCCAGGAATATTCCGAGTATCGTTCCATAGAACAATGAACCAACAATGTTTACGAACTGAATCAAATTCTCCGCAAAGCTCGCCAGCATAGCAAACATCATCGCAAAGATCGCCCACATTACGGTAAACCAACGCGATGCTTTCACGGTCTTCTTATCATCTGACTCTTGCGCAAATGACCGTTTATAAATATCAATTGTCGTTGTGGAAGCAAGCGCATTCAGCTCACTCGCCATCGATGACATGGCAGCACAAAACATCACCGCCAACAGTAACCCGATGATCCCGTGAGGTAAATTTCTCAAAACGAAGTTGAGGAAAATATAATCGCGATCCTGCGTCTTCGCACCTGGGATTGCCCGCGCGATAGTTGTCTTGACCGAGTCACGCACCACCTGCTCGCGCTTTTGAAAAGCTTTTACTTTTTCGCTTGCCTCTGCTGTTGCATTGTCATCTTCCGCTTTGATTGCAGCTACCAGTTGATCCACTGCGACACGCTTCTCTGAATAGATTTTGTTGTATTCATCCTCATACGATTTTAACGTAGGTGCTTCTGCGGTTTGCTCCGCGCGCTGCTTTAACACCTGATTATGAAAAACTGGAGGTTGATTGAACAAATAAAAAACGTACACAAGGATTCCGATAAAGAGAATCAGAAACTGCATCGGAATTTTGAGCAGGCCATTGAACATCAGTCCAAGTCTGCTCTCAGTGATGGATGCGCCTGTCAGGTAACGCGCCACCTGCGACTGATCTGTTCCAAAATATGAGAGAAACAAAAACGTTCCGGCAATGAGACCAGACCAGATGTTGTAACGATCACTCAAGTTGAATTCAAGATTTACCAGATTCATCTTGCCCATATGCCCTGCAACATCAACGGTATTTGAAAACGACAGATCTTCTGGAAGCATCGTAAAAGCCAGCACTCCTGCGAGAATCATTCCACTGATAATGACGGTCATTTGCTGACGCTGAGTCAGACTGACCGCTTTCGTACCACCCGATGTCACATAAATAATCACCAACGTTCCGATCAAAATAGTGGTGATGGAAATTGGCCATTCAAGGATCGTGGACAGTACAAGCGCGGGTGCAAACAACGTAATGCCTGCCGACAAACCGCGCAGCACCAGAAAAAAGAGTGCCGCTAACGTTCTTGTCTTCCGATCAAAACGATTCTCGAGGTATTCATAAGCGGTGTAGACCTTTAACTTGTAGTAGATTGGCACCATCGTCACAGAGATAATAACCATCGCTATGGGAAGTCCGAAATAGAATTGCAGAAAACGCATTCCGTCTTCGATCGCCTGCCCTGGCGTAGACAGAAAGGTGACCGCACTCGCCTGGGTTGCCATGATGGAAACACCAATCATCCACCAACGCATGGTGTTGTCACCACGAAGGTATCCGTCAACGGTTTGAGTTTTGCGCGTCTTCCAGGTTCCGTAGAGAACAATGAACGTAATTGTTCCGAAGAGAATGATCCAATCCAGCAGGTTCATCTAGTAGGATTGGGTTAACAAGAAATAAAGGACGATTTGTACGGCAAGAACGGCAAGCAACAGCGTGTACCACCCGCGCCAGGATCCAAACACCGGTATTCTTTCCTTATCCGTCCCCATCCTATTTTGCTTTGTTCTTTGCCTTCACCGCGTCAGGCTTCGAAGCCTTGCCCAACGACACTAAGTTTGCAAACAGCTTGTAAGCACCTGGCACGCCATCCGGCAACTGACGGAAGAATGAAAGTCCGGTATACACGTAGTATCCTTTTCCATATTTGGCTACCAGAAGGCTTCCATTCTTAGGCGTTTCATTTTTGTCATTCATAGAGAGAATTGGTTCATACGCGGAATCCCATTCGTTCGGAAAATACAACCCACGTTCCTGAACCCATCCTTCGAAATCTTTTGCTGATAGTTTGTTCGGTGTATTCAGCACAGGATGATCGGGCTTGAGTAGCCTTACCTGCGCATTTTCTTCGGTCACGCGATCCCGGCTGATCTTAATAGGAAACGGTGCAAATTGCTCTTTGCCTAGTTCCTGTCCGTTCACGTTGTACTGAACCACCATGGTTCCTCCTTCATTCACATAATTGAGCAAGTCATCCATATAGAACTTGATTCGCTTGTTCGTATTCAACGCACGAATTCCGAGAACAACAGCATCAACTTTTTTCAGGTTGGCTGGCGTAACTTCTTCGTCTTTCATCTCCCAGACTTCATAGCCCATATTTCTCAAGGCTGCCGGAACATCATCGCCCGCGCCATTAATATAAGCGACCAATGTTCCCTCCTTCTTCAAGTCGAGTTTTGCGACCTGGATGGTCGAACGAGACATTAGGGTCTGCGTAGGAATGTGGTCATAGGCAATGAGGCGAATTGAACGATCAAACGATTTTCCGTCCATGTCGATGTAGGGCGTTATCGAACCTTCAAAGGCATTCGCGGACGGAAACACCGTGAATGACTTCAGCTCTTCATCGTCTCGCTTGTTCAATTTGATGTCAATGAACTGTGGCTCTGACCTCCAACCCTCAGGCAATTTCAGCTTGAGTTTGCCCTCGGCCACGCGATCAACGGTTGATTTAATGACCACGCTCAGTGTCCGTGGCTCCGAAGAACTAAAGATCATCACTTTGTCAAGCGGATTGATGAACACCGGAGGCACGATCTCGAATGGCCGCGACAGTTCTCCTTTCACAGGATCAACCCACTTGTATACGAGTGGGCGCTTCAACGCAATAGCCTGACCGTTAACAGTCACATTAAAAATAAATTCTATCGCGGGCAGGTTTTCCGGAAGTCCAATCTGATTTTTATCCTTCACGTTAAACAAGCCCACTTCATGATCTTCATTTAGCCAATAGGGGCCAGAATAGGTTGCTGCATGACTCAGCATTTGGGTTGTCTTCACCAACGCTGTCTTGTAATTAGGCAACGTTGCCTTGTATGCAGTATCCCATTGCAGCAATGGAGCTTTGATGTCGATTAACTTGACTTCTTGACCAGAGCGATTGATGATTTCGATCGAAGGCTTTACCTTCTCACCGGGAGATGACTGAAAGTGACTCGCTGTTACTTCGATAAATAATCCTAGGCAATCCTGAATAAGGCCTTCGGTTTCTTCTAATTTCCGGCTTTTCCATACACCATCCGGCAAAGCCGCAATCTCTTTACGAATCGCCAGCAAGTCAGGAATGATCGCAGACGGATTCTCCATGACAAAATTCTGGATTGCTTTATCAACCAGCGGCTTGATCTTCTCTCCACCTTTAACTCTCCCCCACGATGTATCGATCTCATCAAACATATCCTTTGACGCTCTCTTGCCCTTCATAAATTCAAAGTACTCGGGCAGGTATCCGCGCTCACCTCTTCTTCCCCAACCCTGGCTCTTATGCTGACTGCTGCTCAATGCTGAAATTTCAGGATAAGATTTTCCAAGCAGTGCATTGTATGCACCAACATCCATCGTAATCACCCCTTCGGTATTTTCGTTGATGCTTTGGTTCCACCATCTTCCGGTGTTGGTGTACAGTCGTTTTGGTTGCCACGCGCCAAACTCTTTCACCTGATCAGGGAAAGCATCTTCTTTTGCCGCAACATCAAACGCTTCACCGGCCAGCACTGCCGATGCCGTGTGATGACCATGACCAGCACGCTCATCAGGTGGAAAGCGTGTTATGATTACATCCGGCTGAAACTTCCGGAATACCTTTACCACATCCGATAGAACATTTTCTTTTCCCCATACCTGAAACGCTTCATCCGCTGACTTCGAAAACCCAAAGTCAATAGCTCTGCTGAAAAACTGCTGACCTCCGTCAATGCGTCTCGCAGCAAGTAATTCCTGCGTACGGATCAATCCAAGAAGTTCACCGATTTCGCTGCCAATCAGGTTCTGACCACCATCCCCACGCGTAAGCGACAGGTATGCTGTGGATGCAAGTTTCTCATTTGACAGGTACGTGATGACACGTGTATTCTCATCATCGGGGTGGGCAGCCACATACAATACGGAACCCAAAAAATTCAGCTTCTTAAGCTTGAGTTTAATTTGCGAAGCACTTGGCTGACTGGTTTGCGCAACGGTAAAAAATGGAGCGAGCAAAAGCGCCCAGAATACCTTCTTCATTCGATTTGGTTAAAGCAACAAGTTTAACCTTTCCGGCTTAGAAAAGCACTTAAATACAGGATTTTAACGAATTATTAAGATTTGAACGGTCAGAATTTACCTCGTTTTTCACCATTGACGAGAAACGTGCCATCTTCCTCAATCATGATTTCTATTTTATTTGTTTCCGCCTTCTTCGAGGTCAACATCGTGAAAACGTAATGATGTGCAGCCACGCGGTCTTTCACATCGTCTGTGAAACCAACCTCCAAGGGAATGATCGTACCTGCAGATACTTTGCGGGTCACTACACGGGGTGTCAGGTTATTCGTGATTTTGACTTTTACTTCATCTTCACCAAGGCGTAGCATTTTAATGTTGAGCGTGAGGTACGGCAAAGGCGCAGTAGATAACCTGCGTTCATGCTCCTTCCGTGTCTCGTCAAGATGCACCTTGTTGACGTCAGACGCAGGTCTGCTCTTAAATTGATAATCGAGCTTGATTTCAAACTCCTCTTTAGGCTTGTAAGGAAGCTCCTGCAGAACGATAATAAGGGAAAGAAGTAGAAGGGTTTTCATTTTGATTCGAGTATATCAAGTTAGTTATTTTATTTTGAATGGCTTGCTCGGTCAACTAAAATAGGTGAAAACAAAATGGGTGAGATTTCTTTACCTTTAACGTGTATGATCAGACTCCTGCCATTCTTACTCCTATTAACGTCAGTTGCAGTCTTTGGACAACAGAAAGACGCGTATATCTTCTCCTACTTCAAAAACAACGGGGAGGATGGTTTGCACCTGGCGTTCAGTGAAGACGGATACAAGTGGACGGCATTGAACCATGACAGTTCATTCCTGAAGCCTGATGCTGGCCAGGAAAAGCTCATGCGCGACCCGTGTATAATCCTTGGTCCTGACAATTTGTATCACATGGTGTGGACGACAGGTTGGAATGAAAAAGGTATCGGGTATGCAAATTCCGTTGACCTCATTCATTGGTCAGATCAACGATACTTCGAAGTGATGCAGCACGAACCAAAAGCACGGAATTGCTGGGCCCCGGAAATTTTCTATGATCAGAAAAGCAAACAATACATGATCTTTTGGGCAACAACCGTTGAAGGAAAGTTCGCAGAGACGCAGAGTGAAAAAGAGAGTGGTTACAATCATCGGATCTATTATGTGACCACAAAGAATTTTAGAGAATTTTCGGAGCCTGATCTTTTGTACGACATGGATTTTAATGCCATTGATGCAACTATCATCCAGCACGACCAAAAGTATGTGATGTTTGTTAAGGACGAGACCATAGAGCCCACTCCTCAAAAAAATATCCGGCTGTCGACCAGTGGAAACCTAACCGGTGGATATAGTGTGGCGAGTCCGCCCATCACAGGCAACTACTGGGCTGAGGGCCCAGCGGTGTTAAAAGTCGATACGGGCTGGATCGTTTACTTCGACAAGTACAAAGAGAAAAAGATGGGTGCTGTATTTTCCAAAGATCTACAAGTATGGACGGATATTTCCTTGAAGATTAAATTTCCCGAAGGCACAAGACATGGCTCGGTGCTGAAGATCTCTCGCGACATGCTCGATGCCCTAAAGTCAAAGTGATTCCATTTCCGCAGGAGATGGGCAATCTCTGAACACCCTTGCCATTTGCCAATTGCCCCATCTTACCAATTGCGAATTATTTCCCCCGGGGGTGTCCCCTCTCCCACAACGCAAAGCCTACGCGCAGGGCCGGGATGTGCAGTTACTGCCTCGGTAGCCGTCCCGTTCCGTTGCACCAGTCACACTTTTCTCTGCCGCGTGCACCTAGCCAAAAACCTTTTCCATCGCAACGACTGCACCGAATTGAATTGTCGCGTGTCACGAATAACTTAAAGAGGTAGTATCCGATGGTGAGTACGGCAGCAAAAAAAATGAGGCGTCCCATGGGGCTTTTATTTAGTGGAGTCGCGTTCGATGAGTTGAGACTTCAAGATAATGCTTTCTTTTTTTAACTCACTCTTCTTATCCAGCGATTTAAATAAAAGCGTTGCAGCGGTCTTCCCCATTTCAAACGCAGGCTGCGTGATGGTGGTTAATGAAGGATTTAGAAGGGATGCAATATTCAAGTGCGAAAACGCAATAACCTTCACATCTTTTGGTATCGACAGGCCAGACTGATGGCATACTGTATAAACATGCATGGCAACTTTTTCCACTGAGCCCACCACGCCATCTGGCCTGGTCTTTTCTTTGAACAGGCCCGCAAGCTTCGTGACATTTTCTTCTGCGTCATTGCCAAGCGTGATGATCATATTTTTGGTTGAGGCAGCACGCGCGTCAGTAAGCGCTTGTTCAAATCCCATCTGACGTTGCCTGATAATGTCAAGATTCCCTTCCAATGCTAAGAACGCCAAACGCTTGCAGCCCCTGGATATCAAGTGCATTGCGGCTACGCGTCCACTTTCAAAATCATTCGTGATAACATTTGGCGCTTTCATCTGCTCATACACGCGATCGAAAAAGACAACAGGAATGTCGGAAGCTCCAAGGTCCTTCAAATGCTCGGGTTCTTTATCTCCAGCTGATACCGACATCAGCACGCCATCGACCCTGCCATGGCGAAACTCGCGCACAATCGATGCTTCGCGTGATACATCTTCATGTGTCAGGTAAACCATTACGTGATACCCTTTTTCCTGCGCCACTGTCTCGATTCCATCGATCGCGCTTGAGAAAAAGCTATCTGATACTTCCGGTAAAACCACGGCTATATTTCCACTGCGTCCGCGCTTAAGGCTGCTTGCATAGGGATTGGGTTTGTAGTCCATCTTTGCAGCATACTCAAACACCCTGGCCTTTGTCTCCGGACTGATTTCATAACTATCGCCCAACGCCTTCGACACCGTTGATACGGCAAGGTTTAGATCGGCTGCAATTTGCTTTATCGTGATGCCCATGTTTTCAACAAATAACGATTGAAGTAGCCGTGTTCGCCCCGGCACACGAAAACGGTTTCGTAAATAAGCGGATCGCAAACATTGATTTCAACCTCAAAAATCTCCAAGTTCAGTGATCAATTGTTAATCGGTTCATAAAGTTAAACAAAACAGCGCATGAAGCCTCAAAACGAAATCAATCCGCTCGCAAACCTTGACGAATGGGAAGAAGATATTTTGAAACGTTATCCGGATCCGGAAACAATTGCTAAAGAGAAGACAGTAGAAGAATACCGCAATTATGATGATCCGAAGCGTGAAACCGTGCGGGAATTTTATCGGCTTAACCATACGTACCAGACGTATGATTTCGTCATGGAAAAACGGGCAAATTATCTTTCATTTGATAAGAAAGAGATGCCGATCTGGAAGGCGTTTGATTTCCTGAACCAGCTCGTGGATGACTCCGACCCCGATACAGACCTCGACCAGATGCAACATTTGCTTCAAACGTCCGAGGCTATACGCAGAGATGGCCACCCCGACTGGATGGTACTCGTTGGACTCATTCACGACATGGGCAAAACACTCTGTCTGTTCGGTGAACCTCAGTGGGCTGTGGTTGGCGATACCTTCCCGGTAGGCTGTGCTCATTCCGACAAGATTGTTTATCCCGAATTCTTTGAAGCAAATCCGGATTCAAAGAATCCAAAATACAATACCAAACTGGGTGTCTACACGCAGAATTGCGGATTGCGGAATGTACATATGTCGTGGGGCCACGATGAATATGTGTACCAGATGATGAAGGATTACATCCCAGAGCCCGGCTTGTATATGCTGCGTTATCATTCGTTCTATTCTCAGCATCGCGAGCACGCCTACAATCACCTGATGGACGATCACGATCATGAGATGTTCAAGTGGGTGAAACTTTTCAATCCGTATGACCTCTACTCAAAAAATCCAACACCGCCAGACTGGAAAAAGCTGAGGCCATATTACGAAGACCTCGTTGCCAAGTATTTGCCGGCAACATTGAAATTCTAAGCTTATGCAGCGCAGTTGACGCTGCCTTTTTCAGACGACTAACCTACCTACGCCCAGCGTTATGAACGGACTTCAGACAGCTGACTATATTGTATTTCTCTTTTATTTCATCGTAGTGGCCTGGTATGGTTACTATGTTTACAAGAAGAAAAGCAAAACATCGGCAGGAGATTCGAAAGATTTCTTCCTCGCAGAAGGATCACTAACGTGGTGGGCTATTGGCGCATCGCTGATCGCATCGAATATTTCCGCTGAACATTTTATCGGCATGTCGGGCTCTGGCTTTGCCCTCGGTCTCGCCATTTCTACGTATGAATGGATGGCTGCCGCAACGCTGATCATCGTTGCCGTCTTCTTTATTCCGATCTACCTGAAGAACAAGATCTATACCATGCCGCAATTTCTCGAAAAGCGGTACAACTCGACCGTCAGCACGATCATGGCAGTGTTTTGGATCCTGGTCTACGTTTTTGTAAACCTCACTTCCATACTTTACCTGGGCGCGATTGCGATAACTTCGATTACGCCTCTTAGCTTCTCTGCTTGTGTTATTGGTTTAAGTGTGTTCGCCATCATCGTTACCCTTGGCGGGATGAAGGTGATTGGATATACGGATGTGATTCAGGTGGCCGTCCTTATGGTTGGAGGTCTCGTCACGACTTACCTCGCGCTTACGCTCCTTTCCGAAAAATCAGGATTCGGAGCCGATGTCTTTAAGGGTCTTGCACTTCTTCAGGAAAAAGCAGACTCACATTTTCACATGATCTTCAACGAGGATCACAACTATTACAAAGACCTGCCGGGGCTTTCTGTTTTGATTGGAGGAATGTGGATCAACAATCTCAACTACTGGGGTTGCAATCAGTACATCACGCAGCGGGCGTTGGGTGCCGATCTGAAAACGGCACGAAATGGAATTCTCTTTGCGGCATTCCTGAAACTTCTCATTCCGATCATTGCTGTCCTCCCCGGAATTGCGATGTATGTCCTTCACCAGGACGGACTTTTCCAGCAGGAAATGTCAAACGCAGCAGGACAAGTGAAGCCTGACCACGCCTACCCTACGCTGATGAATTTGCTTCCGGGAGGATTGAAAGGTGTTGCCTTTGCTGCGCTTACCGCAGCCGTTGTAGCATCGCTGGCCGGAAAAGCGAACAGTATTTCAACCATCTTCTCACTCGACATTTATAAGAAGTTCTTTAACAAGGAGGCCAGTGAGCAAAAACTGGTGAATGTCGGAAAGTGGGCTGTCATTGCATCCATGGTGATTGCCGGGGTAGTAGCTCCATCGTTGCGAACGCTGGAACAAGCCTATCAGTTTATCCAGGAATATGTGGGCTTTATTTCTCCTGGCGTACTCGCAATTTTCCTGCTCGGATTATTCTGGAGACGTACTACTTCCGCGGCTGCGCTCGCAGGTACTCTCCTGACCATACCAATATCAACGCTGCTGAAATTTTTGCCTCAATGGACAAACGGAAGTTTTCCGGATTATCCATTCCTCGACCGCATGACCATAACATTTGTGTTCATTATTGGCGTAATGGTAACAATGAGTCT
>DASWTM010000299.1:0-5628 GCA_036402115.1 Chryseosolibacter sp. | reverse complement strand
AATCTAAAATCACAAATCTTAAATCTCAAATTTTCAGTGCCGGGTTTTTTGAATCCGGACATACCCCTTATCTTTCTCCTTCAATCTAAACCATAATATGAAGCCGGTAGACATTACAAAACTTTCCCTGATGATGCTCCTTGAGTATTTTATCTGGGGCGCATGGTATGTGACGATGGGAACATACATGTCAGAATTCCTTGGAGCAAGTGGAACTCAAATTGGAGCAGCGTATAGCGCGCTCGCCATTGCTACCATCATTTCTCCGTTCTTCATCGGTATGGTTGCCGACCGATATTTTGCAGCCCAAAAGATCATGGGTGTCTTGCATCTCGTGGGTGGTGCGCTTCTTTACTTTGCAACTCAGGTAAGCGACAATTCAGCATTTTACTGGATCATCCTATTCTATTCGTTGTTATACATGCCTACCATCGCGTTGTCAAACTCAATTGCGTTTGGACAGATGACTGACCCGGGAAAACAATTTCCATGGATTCGTGTGTTCGGAACCGTGGGTTGGATCGTTGCTGGTCTGATGATTGGCGCGTTGTCGATCGAGAAGACGCAATTCACTTTCCACATGGCGGCCATTGCTTCCGTTCTCCTTGGTCTTTTCAGCTTTATTCTTCCGAACACCCCACCCAAAGGAAAGGCAGCGGATGCCAGTGCGTCAAGCGCGATTGGTGCGGATGCATTTGTGCTCTTTAAAGACAGACCTTATCTGATCTTCTTCATCGCAGCAATTCTTGTGTGTATTCCACTGTCATTTTACTATGGATTCGCTAACGTATTCCTCAATGAAGTTGGAATGGAGAACGCAGCAAGTAAAATGATCCTCGGACAAGTTTCCGAAGCAGTTTTCATTCTCGCCATCCCTCTGTTGTTCAATAGAATTGGTGTGAAGAAAATGCTGATTCTTGGTATGCTCGCGTGGATTCTTCGTTACGTATGCTTTGCTTACGGGGATGTCGGTGCCAATGTATGGATGCTGTTTGCCGGTATTATCCTCCACGGGATCTGCTATGATTTCTTCTTCGTAACCGGATACATGTACACGGAGAAAAAAGCGGGAGAAAAAATCAAGAACGCAGCGCAGGGACTTTTCACCTTCGCCACCTATGGTGTTGGTATGGTTATCGGAACGCGCTTCTCAGGATTTGTTACAGATCACTACACCAGTGGTGAAGTCCGCGACTGGACAAGCATCTGGTACGTTCCTGCGGGTATTGCTGTGTTCGTCCTGGTGTACTTCCTGATTTTCTTCAATGAGAAAAAAGAAATCAAACAGGCTTCTTAAATTTCGCACGCATCGGCTAGCAGCTTGTCGAAGATCCCCCGCCTCGCGGGAAAACCGGAAGCTTGCAGCCCTCAATGACTACAAACTAAACACAAAAATTATCCAGCCATGAAAATAGCCATGCTCGGTTCCGGATTCATCGGACGATTCTATGCCGATTCACTCCAGGGATACAGAAGTAAAGACAAAATTGTTTCCATCTATTCGCGCAGAGAAGAGAGCGCACAAAAATTTGCGAAAGACTATAACGTTGCCTTCGTGACCACCAACATGGAAGAAGCGATTGCGCGGCCTGAAGTTGAAGTGGTGTGTATTTCTCTTCCAAACAACCTTCACGAAGAGGCGGTGATGCTTTGTTGCAAACACAAGAAAGCGGTAATCACCACCAAACCCCTTGGAAGAAACGCTGCGGAAGCGAAGCGTATGCTGGAAGCGGTAGAAAAAGCCGGCATCTTCAACGGTTATCTTGAAGATCTCGTGTATACTCCAAAATTCATCAAAGCACACGAAAGTGTAAAGAATGGTGCGCTAGGAAGAATTCTTTGGGCAAAATCGCGAGAGACACACCCTGGCCCACACAGCGATTGGTTCTGGGATATCGAACAAGCTGGTGGCGGTTGTATCCTTGATCTTGGTTGCCACTGTGTTGAAATCACCCGCAGCTACATCGGAAAAGATATTAAGCCCGTTGAAGTCATGTGCTGGGCTGACACACAAGTTAAGCCAATCGATGCCGAAGATCATGCGATCGGTTTAGTGAAGTATGAGAACGGAGCCATCGGACAGTTTGAAGTAAGCTGGACATTCCGTGGTGGTCTTGACTTGCGTGATGAAGTGATGGGAACAGAAGGAACGATCTGGATCAACAGTTTCCTGCGTACCGGTTTCGAAATGTTCACAACAGGAAAAGGCGGAGACTATATCGCTGAAAAAGCAGAAAGCAACTCAGGCTGGCTGTTCCCGGTAGGTGACGAACTCAATGAACTCGGTTACAACCACATGTTTGCTGATATGTTCGATTCAATGGAGAAAGGCAAGCAACCAAAAGAAACATTTTACGATGGCTATGTTGTGAATGCCGTTCTCGATGCCGCATACAAGTCCGCGAAGACGAAAAACTGGGAGCCTGTAAATCTCGAAATCTGGAGAGGCAAAACGGGCGTGTCAAAAGACAGTCACCTTCAAGAGTATGACAAAGATCATTACCTCGTGAAAGAAGAAGTGACGCACTACGGTGCGAAGAAAGTGATCATTAAGAATAAGAAGACTGGCAAAATTTCGGAGAAGGTGCTGAGTTGATTTTTAATTAGCGAATTAGCCGATGTGCCAATGTGCCAATGAGTGTGTAGTTCATCTCATTGGCATTTTTACTTCTGGAGGATTGAGCCGTGCAATTTTTTAGCCACCAAGACTCCAAGAACACCAAGGTGCACCAAGAATGTGTAGTTAATGATTGCGGGGTCCGATCGTATTTAATATAATCTGACAAAACTTTGCAGCGAGAATCTTCCGGGAATATTTTCGCTCTGCTAGTTGGCGCGATCGTTCTTTGGCTTGCTGTGCTTCTGCGTTGTCTTTCAGAAACTCTACGAGTCGTGATACGAAATCATCGGGATTGTTGTTGTAAGAAAATCCAATTCCTTCTTTCTGTATCTCATCCGCGATCCAGCCGCCAAAATTCGTTATGATCATCTTTCCTGCAGCGAGCGCATCAAAATATTTATTTGGTGACCCTGTTTCGAGCACCGGGAACGGTAAATATGAGATGAACGCAGCATCAGTCACATTCAAAATTTCCGCTACACCTTCGCGATTTCGAAAAGGATAAATTGAAACGTTGGTCAGCTGTTGCCCATACACTCGATCTTGTAACGAATTACGCATCGCACCTTCACCACAAAGAATGAACTCGACAGGAAGTTTGGCATCTTTCGCGGCATCGGCAGCGTCAAGTAGATGATCGAGCCCGTTAGCAAACCCCAGCGCGCCAATGTAAGAGACTACAAATTTTCCCTCTGCATTAAATTTTTTGACAAGCGTCCGATCTTTCGGCTGTGGACGATAAAAATCTGTGTCCGCCATGTTCCAGACCAGATGCACGTTCTTGCCGGGCAAAGTCTTTTCGATATCTGACACAATTGACGTAGAAAGCCCAACCACCGATTCTGCTTCACGATAAATTTTCTTCTCAACGTTGAGCAGATAGGTTTTCAGAATTGGATTCTGAATGAATCCCATTTCAATCGGGGCGCGAGGCCACAAATCGCCTACTTCAAAAATGAAAGGAATCTTAAATTTTTTCTTGATGCGCATGGCAGCAACGCCAACGGTAAGAGGTACGGAGATAGCATAGACCAGATCGACATCCGAAATCTTCCCAGCTTCGGTTACCGCACCGTTCAGAAATCTCACAAACGAAATACTGCGCTTAAAAAATCCAAAGCTGTTGTTGTAGGCCACGGGTAGGTAATGGACCGTAATACCATCGACCTTCTCAATACCTTTCTTTGAGTTGGATCCGGTAATGACAACCGTCTCGACTCCGTTGTCCGCAAGTGCTTTCGCCAGGTAGTAAGAGCGAATTGCACCGCCATCATAGGGTGTATTAAAATGCTGGTGAAGAATCAGAACTTTCACGGTGCAAATAAAACAAATCATCCGCGAAAACAACCGGGCCAAAACCTTTTCGCAGTCCTGTCGTATATTGCTCCAAAATAACCGCCTTTGAAAACGCATTTCTTGTTGATCGCTGTGCCTGGAAGGGTGTAATCTCGTCCTAACGATTCTTTTCTTATGCCGGCATTGATCTGGCACTTTTAGACTTTAAAAAAACGAACATGCTTGTTACACAACGTTTACACATTGTGCCGCTCGCGCACAATCAACTTCTATTATACAAAAGTGACCCAAAAGCGCTCGCTGAAAATCTGAACATCGACTACCTGGAACGGCAGAGCGATCCTGCCACAGCAAAAGATGTTGAAGAAGCAATTGAGTTTTGGATCAACAATACGGCTGCTTATCCAAATCAATTCGAATGGTTTACCAATTGGGAAATTATTCTGGCAAGAGAAAATGTTGCTATTGGCGGAATTGGTTTTGCAGGACTTCCTGATGAGGAAGGGAAAACAATGGTCGGCTACGGACTCGATGTACGGTTTCATGGACAGGGGATTGCAACGGAAGCGTTAGGCGCATTGATCGAATGGGGATTCTACAATCCAAACCTTAACCGGATCATTGCAGACACACCGGTTAAACACATCGCTTCGCAGAAGGTTCTCCAGAAAAATAACTTCGTGGAGACCCATCGTGATATAGACCTGATCCACTGGTCGTTGGTTAGGTCGTGACAGCAATCCATCGGAAGAGCATAAAGAACTTATCGGAATTCTTTGTGCTCTTTTCGTTTGTTCCCATATTAGGGTTTAACATCCAATGTTTGTATGAAAAACCTGTTGATCGTTTTTGTATTGTTGGCATCCACTAGTTCTTTGCTTGCCCAGAAATCTCTCTTCAATGGAAAGGATCTTTCCGGCTGGAAAGTGCATGGAACAGAAAAATGGTATGTGGAGGGTGGTGAACTGATTTGCGAAAGTGGTCCCGACAAGCAGTATGGCTATCTAGTGTCAGACGACAAGTTCAAAGACTTTGAATTGAAACTTGAGTTCAAGCAGGAATCTAATGGGAATAGCGGTGTTTTCTTTCATTCATCCATAGAGGGAACAAAGATCGCAGGATGGCAAGCGGAAGTCGCTCCGCTCGGAAAGCATTCGGGAGGTATTTATGAATCGTATGGCCGCGGTTGGCTGATCAAACCTGACGCTGAAAAGGAAAAAGCGCTCAAAGAGGGTGACTGGAACGAAATGGTGGTGCGCATGAAAGGGAATACGGTGACCACGTGGCTCAACGGCCAGCAGATGATTGAATTTACTGACGAAAAGATAGGTGCAGCCGATGGCAAAATCGCACTGCAAATTCATGACGGAGGTGGCGTCAAGGTTCGTTGGCGCAACATCCGTATCCAGGAACTGTAAGACTACTTTTTCGCGGTGCTGCGTGAGTACGCGAGAATGTTTTGGACTGTAGCATCGGAAGGCTCCATTTGCGATCCTTGCAATTGCTGGATCATGGCGCTCATTTCCTTGTACAATGCCATCAGATCGCTGTCGCAGATCAATGCTTTGTCAATCTCAGTCTTCTCCTCCTCCGTAATCTCCTGGTAGAAGTACCGAATTAAATCCGTCTGGGTAAAAGTTTTTATCATAGGCTCTGTTTTTCGTCATCTTTTTCCGCAGATTAATCAACGCATAACGCATCCGCCCTAAAGC
>DASWTM010000298.1:0-11980 GCA_036402115.1 Chryseosolibacter sp. | reverse complement strand
TACAAGCCATACATGTGCGATTCAATGCCTTCTCCGTCAAGGATCAGGTTCAGGTTATTGCGATAGAATTTTCCGTTCAGCGTGAACGTGTAGGTGTTCACACGACTCGAATTCTTTTGATAGATCTGCGTAAGATTTCGCTGGTAGCGATTGTTATGGTCGTTCTGAATCGAATAGTGCTCGAATCCGGCATTTTCATTCACAACAACTTCCGTAACGTAATTTGAAAAATGATTCGCGTTTCCGGTTGAATCGTATTTCTCGATCACGGTCACCTGGGCATTTTTCCCAACAACAAAAAGGTTGCGGTTAAATGCTGTGACTTCCCCTGCCGTTGCATTCGTAATGTGATGGATGACGATTGGCTTCTTTACCGCTACCTTATCAGCAACCTGGATAAATACACCTTCTGTCCATGCAGCCCGATTCCAGGCGCTGAGCGCGTCATTCTTAAAGTCTGCATACTTTCCAAAATGCAAGAGAGCACCTTCATGTTTCGATTCGAGTGCCTCCTTCAAATTCAGTACTGTCACATCAGACGAACTGACCTTCGAAAACTCTTTGGAGAAAACCCCATCAATAAAGACGATCGTATCCGCGTCAATTCCTTTGAGAAGGAATTGGTCGATGCTCCTAATCGGTCCGGACGCAACGCTGGGAGCGAAGTTGAATTGTTTCTCCAGCACACGGGCAATAGGAGTGTACTTATACTCTTCATGTTTTGCATGTGGCACTCCCAGTCGCTGGAAATCTTCAAACGCTTCTTGGCGAACAGGATCTGCCTCAACGTTTACTTTTTCTTTAATAAACGCGGCAATGTGCGTGGTAATATTCTTGTCAGTGGTAAGGACGCTCATGTTCATCGTTAATTAGCCGACCGAAACTTCATCCTTAATCCAATCGTAACCTTTCGCTTCGAGTTCAAGCGCAAGCTCCTTCGTGCCCGACTTCACAATCTTACCCTTGTAGAGAACGTGAACAAAATCAGGAACGATATAGTCGAGCAATCGCTGGTAGTGTGTCACAACGATCACCGCATTATTCTTTGACCTAAGCTTATTAACACCATTCGAAACAATTTTCAAGGCATCGATATCCAATCCTGAGTCTGTCTCATCAAGGATAGCGAGCTTAGGCTCAAGCATCGCCATCTGGAAGATTTCGTTACGTTTCTTTTCACCACCGGAGAAACCTTCGTTCAACGCGCGGTTCAAAAGCGATTGATCAATTTCAACCAGCTTCATTTTCTCTTTCATCAATTGGAGAAATGAAACCGCATCGAGGGGTTGCTGACCACGGTGTGTCCGGATCTGGTTCAGCGCAGTCTTCATGAAGTTGATTGTACTCACGCCTGGAATCTCGACCGGATATTGGAACGCAAGGAATATTCCTTCCCGTGCCCTCTCATCCGGTGACAGCTCAAGCAAGTCCTTTCCCTGGAAAGTGACTTCACCTCCAAGCACCTCATATTCTTCACGGCCAGCCAACACGGAAGCCAACGTGCTTTTTCCGGAACCATTCGGCCCCATGATCGCATGCACTTCACCGGCCTTCACTTCGAGGTTGATCCCGTTGAGGATTTGTTTGTCGTCTATCTTCGCTTGTAAGTTTTTAATCGAGAGCATTTATAATTCAATTTGAGATTTTGGATTTCAGATTTTAGATTTTATGAGCAAGCTAATTTCAATTCCTTCTTCGCTGGAGATTTGTAGACTAAAGACTGAAAAAGAAAATTTCGGAAGCCCAAAATCTCAAATCTCAAATCTTAAATCTTAAATTATCCCACGCTGCCCTCTAACGTGAGAGCGAGCAACTTCTGCGCTTCTACCGCAAATTCCATCGGCAATTGATTCAATACCTCCTTCGCGTAACCGTTTACGATCAAGGCAACTGCTGATTCTTCATCGATACCCCGTTGCAGACAATAGAAGATCTGGTCTTCACCGATCTTTGAAGTCGTTGCTTCGTGCTCGATTTTGGCGCTTGGATTTTCTACATCGATGTAAGGGAACGTATGGGCTCCGCACTTGTCGCCCATGAGCAATGAGTCACATTGTGAAAAGTTTCGCGCACCGGTTGCACGCTTCATGATGTGCACTTGTCCGCGGTAACTGTTTTGCGAGTGACCCGCAGAAATACCTTTCGAAACAATTCTTGACTTGGTGTTTCTCCCGATGTGGATCATCTTCGTTCCGGTGTCGGCTTGCTGGTAGTTGTTTGTTACAGCAACTGAATAGAACTCACCGGATGAGTTATCGCCTTTCAACACGCAAGACGGATATTTCCACGTGATGGCAGAACCCGTCTCAACCTGCGTCCAGCTGATCTTCGAATTATCTCCGAAGCACAACCCGCGCTTCGTTACGAAGTTGTAGATACCACCCTTGCCTTCTTTATCGCCAGGATACCAGTTTTGTACAGTTGAATATTTCACTGTAGCATCCTTCATTGCATAGATCTCCACAACAGCAGCGTGCAACTGATTCTCATCGCGTTGAGGTGCTGTACAACCTTCTAGGTAACTTACGTAAGAGCCCTCATCTGCAACGATCAGTGTACGCTCAAACTGCCCGGTATTGGCTGCGTTGATACGGAAATACGTTGAAAGCTCCATGGGGCAACGAACACCTTTTGGTATATAACAAAAAGATCCATCCGTAAACACCGCGGAGTTAAGAGCTGCAAAATAGTTGTCGTTCACAGGGACAACTGAACCCATATATTTCTTGATCAGATCCGGATGCTTCTGCACGGCTTCGCTGAAGGAACAGAAAATAATTCCCAATTCGCCAAGCGTTTCCTTGAACGTAGTAGCAACCGACACGCTGTCGATAACAGCATCAACGGCTACACCGGTCAGCCGCTTTTGCTCTGTCAGACTGATTCCTAATTTTTCAAAAGTTTTAATCAACTCGGGGTCAACATCTTCAAGCTTTTTTGCTTTCGCACTCTGTTTTGGCGCAGAGTAGTAGATCACATCCTGGTAATTGATTTCGGGGTAGGTAACGTTCGGCCACTTGGGCTCCTTCATTTTAGTCCATTGGCGATACGCTTTGAGACGCCATTCCAACAGCCACTCAGGTTCATTTTTCTTCGAAGAAATAAACCGGATAATGTCCTCATTAAGGCCTTTGGGAGCGGAATCCGTCTCAAAGTTGGTGGTCCAACCGTGCTCGTATTCCTTCGATGTTAATTCCTCTAAAACCTGATTGTCTTTACTCATTAGTAGTCTATTTAGACTAATTTTAAATTAACCAACAAATTTATAACAAAAACCCGATTTTAAGGTTCTTTCGAAGCCTTAAATAATGACAGAAGTTACCGAAATCGTGTGTGCTGCAGACTTAGGAGGTCAAATTTAGGCTTCTATCAAGACTTTCCTCAAGCGAGATCATCGTTTCCGTCCGCTCGATGCCTTCCACCTGCTGAATTTTGTCGTGAAGCACAATCTTCAGATGATTTGTATCCTTACAGTGGATCTTCACAAACATGCTATAATTGCCGGTGGTATAATGAATGTTAGTGATCTCCGGGATGGTCTTTAGCGTAGCCATAACCTGGTCATATAGGGCACTTTTTTGCAGGAAGATTCCAATAAAGGCAGTGATATCATACCCGAGCTTAGCATAGTTCACTTTCAGGGTCGTCTTCTCGACAATACCCGCTTCCTCAAGTTTGTTCATTCGGACGTGCACCGTGCCGCCCGAGACAAAAGCTTTTTTCGCGACCTCTGTGTAGGGTTTTTTGGCGTCCTGCATGAGGATTTCAAGAATCTTCAAGTCGACATTGTCAACTTTCAAATTTTCAGCCATGGTTTAATCTGGTTTTTGTTTAGTATTCAAAAATAACTACAATTTTTAAAAATTGTACAATTAATCTTATACTTTATTGCACCAACAACCAGTCTTATCGTTACTTTGTTAAAGAATTTACAACGGACACCAAACGGGTGTTCGCAGTTAAAATTGAAATATTGGAATTTACACACTGTAGGGTGGTGAAATTGGCAGACATACCCTCCTGTCTCGGGGGTGAGGAGCAAAGGATAAACGCAGGATAACGGATTGACCACTAAATGTTCTTTTTATGTCCTGTGGCTAACTTCCTCGTGGAGGTTCGACCCCTCCCTCTACAGCTGAGATCACAGCGTAGCTTGATCTCATCCCGATCGAAATCCGAAGGGGTGAGCATCGGGATCATCAATGGCAGACGGCCATCTTAGATAACAACAACATATTGTAGGATGATGAAATTGGCAGACATGCCCACCGGTCTCGTGGGTGGAGAAATCCCGATGCTCTTGGAATAAAGGGCAGGGGAACGGAACAAAGTCTCCTGTTCCTGATAGGCTAAACTACCAGGATCAGGCCTGCCTGCCCCGCGTGAGGCTTACTCGCGCAGGCAGGTTCACCTAACCGCTCCGTGAAGGTTCGACCCCTTCTCCTACAGCTAAGCTCAGTTTAGGTTAATGAGTTATTTAGAGCTAACCCACCTTGTAGCGATAGGGATCGCCTGCAGGGTGGGTTTACAATTAGGGGACTCCTACGGAGTCTGGTGGTCTCGGGTCAGAGACTGACATTTTCCCAGGATTTTAATCAGATTTTGATTTCGCAATTCGATCCGTGCTCAATGGATCAACAAATCAAGCATGCAACGGATCAACTTTTCGGATGAGCTTCCCAAAGGTGACTCCTCGGGAGTCTCAAGCAGATCTCAGGTCAGAGACCCCGCGGTTTCCCATGATTGCTGATCCAATTTTTGCCTACACAATTGGATCAGTGCACAACGGATCAACAAATCAACCAATTAACGTATCAACTTTTCTCTTGATTCAATGACAAACAATCGTTTGCTTTGGAGTGAGCTTTTAATTTACTCTATATGCAAGATTTTCCTTGGTTCAAACATTACCCTGCCGGCACGCCACATGAAGTTCCGTTATACGAATACAATTCTGTCACGGAAATCTTTGACGAGAGTTGCAAGAAGTATAAAGAGCGGGTCGCTTTTGAAAACATGGGGGCACGGTTGACCTATGCGCAGGTGGATGATCTTTCGAGAAATTTTGCAGCATACCTTCAGCAGGAACTCAAACTACAGAAGGGCGATCGTATCGCCATACAGATGCCAAACCTGCTTCAGTTTCCAATAGCATTTCTTGGTGCGCTTCGTGCGGGCCTGATCGTGGTAAACACAAATCCACTGTACACACCACGCGAGATGGAACATCAGTTCAAGGATTCGGGTGCGATCGCCATTGTTATTGTAGCGAACTTTGCATCGAACCTCGAAAAGATTATCGCTAACACCAAGATCAAGCACGTGATCGTCACGCAACTCGGTGACATGCTCGGAGGACTAAAAGCTCCACTGGTAAATTTTGTGGTTAAGAACGTTAAGAAGATGGTTCCTGCGTACAACCTTCCAAATGCTATCTCCTTTAACAAAGCAGTGAAGAAAGGTGCAAGTCTACCGTTCAAAAAAACCGAAGTGAACGTCCAGGATCTGGCTGTACTTCAATATACGGGTGGAACAACAGGTGTTTCAAAAGGTGCACAGCTTTCGCATGCCAACCTTGTCTCACACAACGCTATGATCCGTCATTGGTTCAAGCCCTATATGAGTCCTACTGGTGATGATCTCATCATTACTGCCATCCCGATGTATCACATTTTCGCCCTTACCGTAAATGGGCTCTTGATGTTCAGCACTGGCGTGAAGAATGTTATGATCACCAATCCGCGAGACATGCCGGCTTTCTGCAAAGAGTTGAAAAAACATAAGTTTTCCATCATCACGGGTGTGAATACATTGTTCAATGGATTATTGAATCGACCAGAATTTCACAAGCTCGACTTCAGTCACCTCAGGGGCGCAGTAGCAGGAGCGATGGCCGTTCAAGATGCTGTAGCCAAGAAGTGGAAAGAAGTTACAGGCACGCCACTCATCGAGGGATATGGCTTAAGCGAGACTTCTCCGGTATTGTGTTGTAATCCCCTTGATGGAAATCATAAACAAGGCACGATCGGAATTCCGATGCCAAGCACAGAAGTTGGGATCTTCGATGAAAATGGCAAGCAGCTTGCACAAGGGGAGACCGGTGAAATTTGTGCGCGTGGTCCGCAGGTAATGCGTGGCTACTGGAATTCAGATAACGCAGGTGTATTCTTTGAAGGAGGCTGGTTCCGGACAGGCGATATCGGCCAGATGGATAAAGACGGATATTTCAAAATTGTTGATCGCAAGAAAGACATGATCAAAGTATCGGGCTTCAATGTGTTTCCTAACGAAATCGAAAATGTAATTTCGGCTCATCCGAAAGTGCTCGAAGTGGCTGCGATCGGTGTGCCCGATAGTCGGTCAGGGGAAGTGATCAAGATCTTTGTCGTGAAGAAGGATCAAAGTCTAACGGAAGAGGAACTGCTAAAATATTGCCACGAAAACCTGACGAATTACAAGGTTCCGAAACATGTTGAGTTCCGCACCGAACTTCCGAAGACGAACGTTGGAAAAATTTTAAGACGCGCGCTAAAAGAACAACAAGCTGCAACCGCAACGGTGGCAGCGTAATTTCATAAATCCCCTAATGATGTCGAGACTATTTTTGTCGCTTCTTGCTTTTTGCATTTTTCAATCTTCGGTTGCTCAGGATCTACCTCTTGCCTACGCGCAGGAGAAGCACCTGGCAAATCTCAAGCAGTTAACGTTCGGTGGCGACAACGCGGAAGCCTATTGGAGCTTTGACAGCAAGAAGCTTGTCTTTCAATCCAACAATCCTGCGTGGGGATTGCAATGCGATCAAATCTTCTTAGCAACGCTTGATCGTGATTTAAAAAACAACAAGCCGCAGATGTTAAGCACAGGTAAGGGCAGAACGACTTGCTCTTACTTTCTACCTGGCGATAAGACAATCGTCTACGCTTCGACCCACCTTGGAGGCGATGAATGTCCAAAGGAGCCGGAACGTGTTCCCGGAGGCAAGTACCTATGGTCAGTGTTCGATACATACGACATTTTCGTTGCCGACCTGAAAGGCAAAATCAAGAAGCAATTGACAAACGTGAAAGGCTACGATGCGGAGGCTACGGTTTCACCGAAAGGAGACAAGATCGTCTTTACCTCTACACGAAACGGTGACCTTGATCTTTACACCATGAATATCGATGGCTCGGATGTTAAGCAGATCACCAACGAGCTTGGTTACGATGGCGGTGCGTTCTTTTCTCCTGACGGATCTAAAATCGTGTTCCGCGCATCCCGTTTTAAAACGGAAGAGGAGATAAAAGAGTATAAAGAGTTGCTCGCTAAGGGTCAGGTAGCGCCAACCGCCATGGAAATCTTTATCTGCAATGCCGATGGCTCCGATCTGAAACAACTCACAAACCTGGGCAAAGCAAACTGGGCCCCATTCTTTCATCCATCGGGCAAGAAGATCCTGTTTTCGTCCAACCATAAGTCTACCCGCGGGTTTCAGTTCAACATCTATATGATCAACCTCGATGGTACAGGCCTGGAGCAGATCACCTACGATGGTGTTTTCGATTCATTCCCAATGTTCTCACCAGACGGGAAGAAGTTGGTGTTTTCATCCAACCGCAATAACGGTGGTACGAGGAATACTAATCTTTTTGTCGCGGAATGGGTTGAGTAAAATAGTAAGCAGTAGGCAATTGGCAGTAGGCAAACTGTAAAGATTGAAATTTATCAATTTATTGACTGAGAGTCGATGGTTTTGCGAAAAACAAAGCAACACGATACTGATTGCCTACTGTTCTTTGCTTACTGCCTACTTCTCAACTCATTTGGTTACTTTTCGATTTGTTCGTTTATTTATCATCCTGTTGACGCCCTAATCCCTTAAAGACATGATCGGCTTTTTTGAACACCAGTATTTGTCTTATAAAAAGAACCACATCAAAAATCTTTTGGCACTCTCAAAGGTCGATGGTCAGGTTCATGAAAAAGAGACTAAGCTTCTCTATAAGATTGGTAAGCGCTACGGTCTGAAAGATCGCCAGGTTAAGGAGATCATTGAAAGTAAGGAGAGGTTCAAATTGAACGTGCCTGACAATCACAACGACAAAATGAATTTGTTGTATGATTTGTTGCTCATGATCTATGCCGATGAGGTTGTAGACAAGCATGAGATTGAGTTCCTGGAAGAGACCGTAAAGAAGTTTGGCTTTAAAAAAGAGATGGTCAAGTGGTTATTCAAAGTGTTTGAGAAAGGTACTCCGCCTCCTGCTGATGAGTGGAAAGAGATCAAAGAAGAAGCCGAACAGCGTTTTGTGATAAAGGGCTAAAAATTCAATCCCCAGAATTTATCGATTATAATCAGCACCGATAGCACCCCAAGCAGTATCGGGCAGACCCATCGTATCGTAAAGTCAATGTATTTCTGCATCAGCGATCCGGCAAAGGTTGCGTTTCCAAGCGAAAGCTCTGCGTTCATGTTGTGGAGTTTCCAGCGGTAGCTGATGAATATACACATCAAACATCCACCAATCGTCAGCGTGATATCAGTGATATCGGCAACGAGAGTCAGAAAATCACGATCCTGGTAGAACCACAGTTTGTTTAAGGCAGGCACTGCACCGAAGCTTGCAAGACTTGGCAGTCCGAGCAGAAAAATCACACTCGAGAGGACCCACACAACTTTTTGACGCGGGTATTTTTTCTGATCAACGAAATACGCAACAGGCAGCTCGAGTAATGAAATGCACGAGGGCAGGGCTGCAAAACACAGTAACAGAAAAAAGGCAGCACCGACAATTTTTCCGATCGATGGACCCATTTGCTGAAAGATCTCCGGCATCACCATAAAGACCAATGCTGGTCCTTCAGCCGGTGATTGTCCTGCAGAGAAGACAAGCGGGAACACCATCAGTCCTGCGAGGAAGGCTACGATCGTATCGGCCCACGTAACTACTGATGCAGAGTAAATAATGTTTTCCGATTTTTTGACATAGGATCCATAGGTTATCAAGCCTCCAATGCCGAGTGATAGCGTAAAGAACGCCAGCCGTAACGCATCGAAAACGGTTTGTGGTTTTATTTCCGAAAAATCCGGGACGAGATAGAATCGTATACCTTCGTTTGCGTTGGGTAACGTCAAGGCATAAATGATAAGGCCGAGGAGAATTGCAAACAATGAAGGCATCAGGATTTTGTTTGCTGTTTCAATGCCCTTTTGAATACCTCTCACTACAGCTAGCGCGGTAAGAAATAGAAAACCCAACGAGTAGAAAAAGTTGCTGCCGACATCGTTGACGAAAGAGGAAAAGAAATTTCCAAAGTCAGTTTCCTGCAGCAGTGGTCCGAACGTAAGTTCAACAAAATATCCGAAAGCCCATCCAGCCACCACGTTGTAATACGAGAGAATAAAAATTCCACTGATCACACCGAAGATGCCGAGCAGTCCCCATTTTTTTCCTCCAAGTTTTGTGTATGCTCCGTATGCGTCAGTTCCGGCTGCGCGACCAATTGCGATTTCGCCAACCATTACAGGAAAGCAGAAAAGAAAAATGCATAGCAGATAAATGATAAGGAATACAGCACCCCCATTTTGTCCTGCCAGGTAGGGAAACCGCCAGATGTTGCTGAGACCGATTGCAGATCCGGTAGCTGCAAGGATGAAACCAACTCTACCGGAGAAATTTCCACGATTTGACATCTATACGGGCGCGGTTTTGAATGTATTGCGCAACCAAAGTAGACCTTAAACTATAATTATCAAAAAACCGTTAATGCTATAGCTAACGTTTGAAAAAAAGGTAAATTTCCCCGGTGTTTTGATCGGGAATGCAAACGTAGATCGGAGACAACTATGGATGAATTCAGGAAATTAACGACTCAGGAAAAAGCACTCAGGATCAATTTAAGCAAGGCGATTTATGGATCGTTTGCGGAAATCGGTGCAGGTCAGGAGGTTGCCGCGAATTTCTTTAAAGTTGGTGGCGCATCAGGCACGGTAGCCAAAACGATTTCGGCATACGACATGAAGTTCAGTGACGCGATCTATGGCGTTTGCGACCGTTATGTTTGCGAAGATCGTCTTACCGGTATGCTCGATCACGAATATGTTCTGCTTCCTGAACGCCTTCCACATCGCATTGATACTACTCGCTTTTTCGCTTTCGCGGATACGGTTGAAATTCTTAATTACGAACGAACGAACCAGGGCCATGGATGGCTTGGATTGCGTTTTCAGCTAACACCAAAAAGTGAACCGAACGAGTGCGTCATTCACGTCAAAATGCATGACAATGATCCCCTTCAACAGCAGGTAGCATTGGGTATTGTCGGGGTGAACATGATCTACGGCTGTATGTTTGTGAGCGAGCCAGAAGAATTGCTGATGTCGCTGCTTGACGGCCTCACGCAACGGAGGATAGAAATCGACATGTTTCGTATCTCGGGACCAGACTTCAAGCATGTGGACAACCGCTTGATGGCATTGAAGCTGGTGAAAAATGGCTTTACCAAAGCGGCCATGTTCGGACCGTCAGGTAACGTGATGCAGCCATCGGATGAACTGTATAAGAAGAATGTTCTGGTTCTGCGTGGACGATTCAGACCAGTGACGCATGTCAACGTGGATATGCTGCTGACGTCACGCAGGCACTTCAAACACGAGCCTGATGTGGATCGGTCAAAGATCGTTCTCGTATCAGAGCTAACGCTGAATGATCTCAGTCCTGACGGCAAGATTGATGAGCGGGATTTTCTGCATCGCGCGGATATTATTTGCTCACTCGGTCAGAACGTGTTGATATCAAATTATTTCGAACACTACCGTCTTGTTGACTACCTCTCGCGGATTACGAAGGGCAAAAAGATTGGTATCACGATGGGCATCTATGCGCTTCAAAAGGTGTTTGAAGAAAAGACTTACGAAAATTTGAGAGGTGGAATACTGGAATGCTTTGCTTCGCTATTTGGAAGCAATGTTAAGCTATACATCTATCCGGCTATACGCAAAGATGGCACGCTATTCACCCTTAAACATTTTGAAGAAGAGCTGCCGCAGCACCTCAAGAGTCTGTTCCGATACCTCATGGAGAACAACAAGCTCGAAGACATCAACGATGCCAATACGAAAAATCTTCATATCATTTCCGATAATGTACTGGCGATGATCAGGAAAGGAGAGGACGGATGGGAAAAATTCGTTCCGCATAAGGTTGAAGAAGCAATCAAGGAACACGGGCTCTTCGACTATCCAATGAAAGAAGCAAAACAAAGTACGGCAGCCTGATGGCGCGATTTCATAATGACGACCTTGCGAAGCTAATCCTGCGTGTTACTTGCGCAGGTCTGCTGATCATGCATGGCTCTAATAGTCTCATTCACGGTATTCAGCACATCAAAGACATGCTTCGAAATGTCGGCTTGCCCGAATTCCTTGCCTACGGAAACCTTGTAGGTGAATTCTTTGCCCCGCTATTCATGATCATCGGTTACAAGACGCGAATCGCAGCGTTGCTCGTTGCATTCAACATGCTTCTTTCCATCCTGATCGCACACACCGATATCATGTTCATGCGAAATGATTTCGGTGGATGGATGATCGAACTCAATATCTTCTACATGATGACTGCGATCGCGGTATTCTTCGCGGGTCCGGGGAAATATAGTATTTCGAGGGGAGTGGGTCGCTGGGATTGAAACGCAAGAAATCCAAACCACAGAGCACGCGGAGAAGCGCGGAGCAACCACAGAGATTTTATGGAAGAAGCCGGATTAACGCAAAAAAAAGTACACTGAGAAGCGCGGAGCACATGGTTTTTCGATCGTCTTGGCTGGGTAACTCACCAATAGCAATTGGCAGCAGACTGCCTAAGCTTTCCAAAAAATTTCTCGGTGTTATCTCTGTGCTTCTTCGTGCTCTCCGCGGTTTGGATTTCTGCCTTTATGCATTTTTCCCTTTTAGTTTCGCGAAATAGATTTTCGCCTCAGCCATCACCTTCGGGGCGAGTTT
>DASWTM010000297.1:0-87716 GCA_036402115.1 Chryseosolibacter sp. | reverse complement strand
GGATCGAAAAAGTTTGCCGGGATGCGCAACGTCTTTTCGATGGTGAGCGACCGCTGACCGGCCAACTCCGACTGCAACGCTGAACTCTCTACTTCCACTTCCTGCAACTGCTGAACCGATTGACCAAGCGAAATATTCAGCGTAAGGTCTTTTGCAGCAATCGTCAGGATCTCCTGAGAAAAAGTGTGGTATCCGGTATAAGAGGCCGTGATCTTGTAACGGTCTGCACCGGTTTCGATCGAAAATTTTCCCGATTCATTTGTGGTACCCGAAAACGTTTCGGACCCATTTTCAACCTTTACGTTCACACCCGAGAGTGGAGTCCCTGATGACACATCGGTGATCACACCCGTTACTCTGCTCTTCACTTCTTGTGCGAGCGCAGCAGTAGAAAACAAAATTATCAGGAACGAAAAGTATTTTTTCACAGGATTTAATTAGCCTCCAAAAATAGCTGATGTCGGATGAAATTATCCACCCGACATCAACAAAAGTGTCAATAAGAATTAAAGAATCGTATTCAGGTATTTGATGCTTGCTCCAACGCTGTCGATCGGTGCGCCCGGATAGGTTTCCTGCTCAACGTAGAAGTGCTTCATGCCCGACTTCTTCGCGTTCGCAAAAATTTTCTTCCAGTCGATCGTTCCCGAGCCGACATTGGCATTTCTCATCTTATCGGACTTGTCCATGTCTTTCACATGCCATTGTGTGAATCGGCCCGGATGTTTTTCGAAAAGCTCGATCGGATCGCGACCTGCGTTTACCACCCAGAAAATATCCAACTCCATGTCGACAACCTTAGGATCAAGTTCCTTCAGCATCACATCATAGGGAACCTGGCCTTCGAGCGTTTCAAACTCAAAAGCGTGGTTATGGTAGCCGAACTTCATGCCATTCTTCTTAGCAACTTCCCCAGCTTTATTCAAAGCTGCACAAACCTTCTTGTAATCATCGATGGTTTTGCGATCGCCTTCTACGAGGTAAGGAACAACGAGGTAATCCTGTCCGATCGATTTTGCATCTGTAACTGCTTTCTCCCAGGAGTCACTTTTCGCCTGATCGAGCCCGTAGTGACCGCTAGTGACTTTCATTCCAAGGTCTTTGATGTATTTGCCAAAATCCGCGAACGGCATTCCGAAGATACTTCCGTCTTTGTAGGCAAACGTCTCAAGCTTGTTGTAGCCAAAATCAGCTACCTGTTTCAAAACACCTTTTGGATCTTTGAAGATCGTGTCACGCAGCGTATAGATCTGCAGACCTATTTCATTCTTTCCCTTTGCACCTGCCTTCACGAATGAGGGCAACGTGAGTAAACCTGCTGCAGCCGCAGCCGAGGTTTGAATAAACTCTCTTCTTTGCATAACGTTAGTGTTTAGATTCTTACTTGTTACTCAGTTTCGCGCCTCCGAAATAGAACAGGTTCTTATCCCCTGCTTTGTCGTTCTTAAAGACGAAATACAGATCGTGTACCCCAGACGTTGGTTTGAACGAAATCTTCCCTGAGTTCATTCCTTGCTTATCGAGTTTTGCAGTCCCGAGCAATTCTCCATCCGCCTTATCAAGACGGATTTCCACGCTGCCCGTAACGCTGTCCTCGGGTCTTACAAACGCCATGACCGTTGCGCTCTTCACGCCAGTGAGGTCGAGTTGTTTATACGCAGCCCATGAATTGTGCTTCACGTTTTCGAGCGCCACCTGTCCGTTGAATCGTAATACGCGCACAACATTCAATTGACTTGCCTGATCCGCGCCAAGCGTAGGACCTCTCAACACGGCCGCGCCCTGTGCCGGAATAGACGGAACATTCTGACCTCCTTTGTCAAAGTAGCTTGCCGTCAGAATGTACGCGCCATCTTCTTCTTTACCAGGAGTTACTGTAGAAGCCAGTGGCAAGGATTTATCAGTCTTCACTTTGTTTAACGACAAAATGTAATCGACCATCTTCTTTGCATCATCCACGGATATCTGTGGATGTGCAGCCATTTCAGTTGTTCCCCAAACACCTGCACCACCTTTAATGATTTTCGCTGCGAGGTAATCTGCCGCATCTTTCTGCTTCTCGTATTTTGCTGCCACTTCCTTATAGCTCGGACCAGCCGAACGTTGATCGATCATGTGACATGATTTACAATCGCTGTTATCAATGAGTGCTTTACCTGGAAGTTCGATGCTCGGCATCTGGTGACCTTGTGCAATCGCAGTCATGTCGAAGCCTTTGAGATAATCGAAAGTAACTTTAACATCAGCGGAAGTAATTTTACCATCTTCACTGGAACCATCTTCTTTGTCTGTGACAGTCACCTTGTATCCAACCGGAGTTCCAGGGAAGTAAAACGACTTATTTCCACTGGTAAATTCAACTTTAACCGCAGGTTGTTCATTTCCGGCAACGATCTGCAATTTTGCAGTGCTGGATCCACCGTTCTTGTCGGTCACTTTCAACTCTGGGGTGAACACGCCCGCTTTATCGAAGGTCACTGTGAATGTGCCATCATTAGACGTTTCCGTTTTTCCGTTGGCGGTCAGTTCATACTTGAGACCATCGCCATCCGGATCTGCGCTTCCTTCTGCTGTAAACTTCACGCTTAGCGGAAGTGATCCATAGAATTTATCCGCAGTCAACATTGCTACCGGAGGTCTGTTGCCTCCATTATAATCGATCCGAACGAGGCGTGCATCGATGTTCTTTGCAAACCATTTTGTTCCGTATTCCAGCATGTACAATTTACCATCCGGCCCGTACGCCAGGTCCATGATGTTGTTGAACTTGGTGTTTGGCATGAACGGCTCCATGTCTTTGATTGCTCCGTCTTTGTCGAGCGTGAGCAGGAACATGAAGTTTCGCATCCAGTCGTAGATCATCACTTTGCCATCGAAGTAATCCGGGAAGGCGGTGTCTTTCCCTTTGTAGTCTTCGCTGTAGTAAATTGGTCCAGCCATCGCGTTGCGACCGCCTTCTTTCATCATCGGGAAGTCATCGGCTTTTGCATAAGGATACCAGATGAATGGATCGGATACGGGAGGAAGCTCGCGCTTACCGGTATTGTTTGGCGATTCGTTGATCGGTGCTTTCGGATCCCACTTTACGCCAGCTTTCTTGCCAGCAAAATCATACTTCGCGTACGCATAATTTTTACCAACGAAATATGGCCAACCGAAGAAGCCGGCTTTTTTCGCCTGGTTCACTTCATCATAGCCACGTGGACCGCGCAGTGAATCGTTGTTACCTGCATCTGGACCAACTTCGCCCCAATAGAGATATCCGGTCTTCTGATCGATCGAAATACGATAAGGATTGCGTGTACCCATCACGTAGATTTCAGGACGAGTCTTCTCTTCCCCTTTCGGGAACAAGTTGCCTTCCGGGATTGTGTACGTTCCGTCAGGCTCAGGATGAATCCGAAGGATCTTTCCTCTTAAGTCATTCGTATTCGCGGATGACTTCTGCGCATCGAAAGGCGAACGTCCCTCACGCTCATCTGATGGACTAAATCCATCAGACTCGAAAGGGCTCGTGTTGTCACCGGTTGAGATGAAAAGATTTCCGCCCGGTCCGAATGCAAGTGATCCACCGGTATGGCAGCACGTCTCGCGTTGTGTAGGAACTTCGAGCATCTCTTTCTCAGATGCCATGTCAATCTTGTCATCCTTGAATACAAATCGTGAAAGCACGTTTGCGGAACGCTCGGGATGCGAGTAGAAAATGTAGAGATAGTTATTGTCTTTGAAGTTCGGATCGGCTGTGATTCCGATCATGCCGTCTTCAAACTTAGTCCCTACTTTAAACTGGTTGATGACTTTGGTTTTATTGTCTGACGGAGTGTAAAGCTTAACGTCACCTTTTCTCTCAATGAAAATGATTTTTCCATCAGGCAAAATCGTCATCTCGGTTGGCTCATCAAGATTGAAGTCAAGAACGGTCTTGGTGAAGCGGTTCTCCTCAGGAACATGTTTCGTTGTAGCCTTGCCGTAGTCGAGCTTTGAGTCGCCCATCGCCCACTCGATCCCTTGAAGAACATGATCAAGGAATAGCGAGTCCTTATAACTTTCCTTTGTGTGGCCCAGGCCAGTATAGAATGAACGGCCGCCTTCAAACTCTTGATACCACGCTATCGGATGGCTGTTTCCATTTTCTCCGCCCTGGTATGAGCTCTCTTCAAGGTTGTAAATGATATTGATCTTGTCGGAAATGTTTTTGTAATTGTACCATTCGTCAGTCCTCGTCCAGGTGTCGGGCAACGTGTTGGGTCCGAAAGGTCTCACCTTCGTCAGTTTTGCTTCCTGAATTTTGGGATGACTCTTGAAGTATGCTCCGAGAAGCTTTCCATACCAATGCCATTCGTATTCGGTATCAGCAGCAGCGTGAATACCTACGAAACCTCCTCCCGCTTCAATGAAGCGTTTGAACTCGGCCTGTTGAACCGGATCAAGAACATCCATCGTTGTGCTGAGGAAAACAATGGCGCGATACTTCTTCAGGTTGTCTTCCGTGAAAAGGCTCGCGTCCTCAGTTGTGTCAACTTCGAATTCGTGTTGCTTCCCTAACTCAATAAGGGCAAGCTTACCATCAGGAATCGATTCATGGCGATACCCTTTTGTCTTCGAAAATACCAGAACTCGTTTTTTCTCCTTGCTACATGACAGCAGCAGGCAGAAGAGGATAAAAATTGGAATGTAGCGTCTCATTGGGTAAAAAGAAAAATCCTGACACACCGGCCAGGATTTGTTTGTTATTTAATTTCTCTGATTTTAATATTTCTAAAGGATACCTGGTCGCCATGATCCTGTAAAGCGATTCTTCCCTTTGTTGCTTTACTAAAATCAGGCATGTCTTTGAACTTGCTGTTCTTCACCATATCATTCCAGGTTGCGTCATGCATAGTGAATTCAACAACCTTGTAGCCATTCAGCCAAAATTCATACTTGCCTTTGTTTGAAAGAATGCGAGCCTGATTCCACTCGCCAGCAGGATTTACTGCAACGAATTTACTTTCAATTAAATCATACAGATCACCCGCGCGATGCTTTTCAATGCGTGCATCAGGATGACATGTGTTGTCAAGCACTTGCATCTCCGGGCCGGTCTGCCATACATAGTCGTATTTCGCATCCTCGATTGCATTGAAAATAATTCCGCTATTGCCGCATTTGGATATCTTCCAATCAATGGAGAACTCATAGTTTTCATACTCGTCAGCGGTAACGATGTCACCACCGCCTGCAACGTGACCGTTACTTTTCTTCGAGTTGTCAAAAACCAGTGCGCCATCCTTCACTTTCCATGCAGAGCCGATTTTGTCCGACTTGAAGTTTCTCCATCCTGCTGTTGTCTTACCATCGAACAATAACTTCCAACCCGCTGCTTTTTCCGAATCGCTCAACGCGTTGGCTACAGGAG
This sequence comes from Chryseosolibacter sp., assembly GCA_036402115.1. Lineage (GTDB taxonomy): Bacteria > Bacteroidota > Bacteroidia > Cytophagales > Cyclobacteriaceae > Chryseosolibacter. The sequence continues at coordinate 82,318 of DASWTM010000297.1, read as the reverse complement.
CTTTTACAGGATTCTTAAAGCCTGCTTCAGATGGAATGGAATTCAACGTGTACCATGCTTCGGTCGTCCACAGGTTTCTGTTCTCTTTACTCACGAACATTCCCTTCAAGTGAACATAAACCACATGATTTGGCTGCATGCCCTGAATTTCAAGGAAAACTTTCTTACGATCGTCAGAAATATTGACCGCCTTAACGGTCAATGCTTTTTCGTCAAGCTTGGGTCCGCCATAATTTTCGGTTGGCTTATAATACCATTGCCTGATCTCGTAGTCGGAAACGGAATTACCAAAGTTGTCAGCGATCGGCTCTGTCATTTCGATTTCCATACCATTCGCTTTCGCACGAACCGCAAGCATTTCGAATGTAGGCTTACCGTTGTACTTCAACTTCTGAAGGCCATACCATTTTCTTCCTGAGTGACTCCAGTTACCTGGATTTCCGATCATACCAAGATACAATGCATTGTCAGGTCCCCACACCGCGCGGTTCACACCACCTTCAAGTCCTTGTGAGAAACGGAAGACAGCTCCCTGGTATTCGCCATTCACTTTTTCCATGAACACGCGTTTCAAACCACCGTGCGTAACTTCCCCGTGCAACTGCTGGCCTTTGTACGGACCAACGTTGATCGGCACGGGTTGCCCAGGCGAATTTCCAATTTCATCCTGCGGAAGCCATACCACCGGAAGTTTTTCTTTCAGGTTCGCGGTGCCTTCGAAATCGACTGAGCGTGATCCATACCACGAGCCCTTGGTGATGTGAAGCACCTTACTGGATGGAAGCCAGTCTCCCTGGTTGTCTGTAATGAAGAGTTCGTTATCGACACCAAGACCAATACCGTTTGGCGTTCTCAGACCACTTGCAATAAATTCGACACTTCCATCTTTCTTGGAAATTTTAACCGCTTTACCGCGATCGGGAATCTGAGGCTTCGTGCTTGCGCCACCGGGGTTGATCGCGGTAGCAAGGGATGCATAGAAGAAGCCATCCTTGTACACCAATCCAAAAGCAAACTCGTGGAAGTTAGCGGATACTCTCCAATCATCACTTACTGTCTGGTATTCATCGATGATGCCGTCTTTATCATTATCGATCAGACGCGTGAGTTCTTGCTTTTGCAGAACGTAGATTGTGTCGTTCACCACTTTAATACCGAGTGGCTCAGCAAGACCAGAAGCTATTCTTGTGACTTTGATTTTCGATGGGTCGTTGCGTGTCACCCCCTCGAGACGATACACCGGTCCGACAGAATCCCACGTGCAAACGAGAAGACTGCTGTCGGAAAGGAAATCCATTCCGCCAACTTTAGGTTCGAAGTTGTCGGGGCGTGACTGAAACACATCGAATGAAGGATGTACACCAGCCTCATCTGTTTTATCACCCGGAATGCTTTTTACCAGTTTGCTTAATGGAACATACGGCACAGATTTCTTAAAGCTTGCCTTGGTATGTCCGAGCGCTTCTTCTGGAATGACCGAGAATTTTCCATCGCCATGTTTCGCCCACTGAAGTGAAAGCGCATAGCCTGCGAGTCCCTGGTAGTAAATGATCTCCACCGGATGCTTTCCTTTCTTGAGGATCATCTCGGCATCACGCGGTTGCGGGCCATGGAAGCCATCGTTGTCAATCTGAAGCTTTCCGTCAATCCACATACGCGAACCATCATCACTGATCAGACGAATCACATAATTATCTTCTTCTTCAATATTCAAGAATCCTTTGAAATGCATTAACACGGATTCGTTGATCTCAGGATTATCCTTGGTTAGTTCTACGCTGAAGTGAACACCAGGAGCGACAGCCGTATACATCGGATCATATTGCTTCGGCAGCTGATAGAAATCTTGCGTGAAGTTGTCAATCTTGTAGACAGATACAGCAAGACCTGGATAGTCTTTGTTCTCTTCCTTTTTTTCGAACTCGTTCTTTGAGTCGAATGCAAAGCTGATCGGCTTTGTACCTGCACTAAGATCCTCCGTATTCTCTTCGGTGGCAAGTTTCTCACCATCGAGTGACATGATGTAATTCACCATCAATGTCGCGTCCGATTCGGTAAGGTCAGGGTGAGCCGTCATCGGAACTTCGCCCCAGACACCGCTTCCACCTTTCACAACTTTTCCCACGAGCTTCGATACGTTCGCCTCGTTGAATTCATATTTCTTGGCAACATCAACATACGCAGGCCCAACGGTCTTGACTTTTTCGTTATGACACGTCTTGCAATCTGAGCCATCGATAAGTTTTGCACCTTGCGCGAGTGCATCAACAGGCGTTTCTTCTGCCTTATCTTCTTCCTTTAATGATTCGAAACCAGGATGGAAGAACACCGTGATGTCCGTTTCATCATTCGACTTAAGCGTAACTTCCGCTTTTACTTCCTTGACAGAGCCTGCTTCAAATTGCTTTGTTTCGCTGGAAACAACCTTTACTGTTCCAGACGACTCATAATCCTTCTCATTTTCCAGGTTAGTGAAAACAGTTTTGATCTTCACTTCGCTGGCTGACGGAACACCAGACGTTTTGAATGTTCGCTTCAGGCCAGTCTTCTTGCCGTTGCTTTCGTATTCCGGTGTTTCTTCAACGATAAACTTTTCTCCATCTTCTGTTGCGAGTTCGTATTTGAATGTGACTTGTCCATCATCAAACTTATAGCCTTTGAAATTTGGAATCAGTTCAACGTCTTGTCCGCCTTTCGTCAGAAACCAGAATGTCTCTCCTTCCGGCTGCTGATAATATGCGTAACCTTTGGATGTGGGTTGTGGGCCGTGGTTCGTTGTGTACACTGCCCCATCGAAGATCACTCCACCTTTCCATGCCTTGTACATCTGACACTGGCGTGCATCGTATGCAACGTACAGATTTTCATTCAACGCAGCAGTTACCATGCGAGGCTTCTGGTCGAGTACCGATCGGAACACCCAGGGGTCCATCGGGCGTTTAGTTTCCTTGTTTGAATTGCAGGAAAAGACAACCAAGGCAAATGCAAAAATGCAAAACCGCAACGGGCGCAACGAAGGCGCTACGGGCGCAACGGATTTTTTATTTGCATTTTTGTTCGTGGCGAACTTGGCGCCTTCGTTGCCTACGCTGCGGTTAATGGAGGCCCATTGGGGTTTCATAAATAGGTGCTAGTACTAAATGTTATTTGATTTCTCTGATCTTGATGTTGCGGAACCAAACCTTGTCTCCATGATCCTGGAGGGCGATGTGACCTTTTGTTGCTTTACCAAAGTCAGCCATGTTCTTGAATTTACTTCCGGCAACAAGCGCATCCCATTGTGCATCGTGCATGGTAAATTCAACGGCCTTGTTTCCGTTCAGCCAGAATTCATATTTTCCTTTGTTGGAAACAATCTTTGCCGTGTTCCACTGACCGGCAGGCTTAACGGTTTCTTTGTTTGATTTGATGAGATCGTAAAGATCACCCGCTCTGTGCTTTTCGATTTTTGCATCCGGGTGGCAATCATTGTCCAGAACCTGCATCTCCGGACCGGTATGCCATACGGCACGGTACTTTGGATCCTGCACGACATTGAAAATTATACCACTGTTTCCACAGGAGTCAATTTTCCAGTCGATTGTAAACTCGGAATTTTCGAACTCATCTGCCGGGATGATGTCACCGCGGTCTTCGCGCACCGTTACGGTGTTATCGAGGTAAAGGGCACCGTCCTGTACTTTCCAGGCAGCGCCAATGGTGTTAGAATTGAAGTTATGCCAACCGGTGGTAGTCTTCCCATCAAAGAGAAGTTTCCATCCGTCTTTCTTTTCTTTCTTGGATAGTGTGTTGTCTTGCGCGAATGTGTGAATTGTACACATTGAAAATAGCAGCGCAACCAGTATTCTCGCTCTCATAGGTCTGGTAGATTGGTTGAAAAAGGTAAATTAACGATCTGCAGGCTTCTCTCCGTCAAGCGACAATACGTACATCGCCATCTTTTCAGCATCCTGTTGTGAGAGATCAGGATGTGCCGTCATTGGAATTTCACCCCATACACCGCTTCCTCCTTTGATGATCTTTCCGGCAAGCATCACCACGTTGCCTTGTGTAAATTCATATTTCTTCGCCACTTCAGCGTGAGCCGGGCCGATAATCTTATTTGTTGCGTGATGGCAGGTTTTGCAATCACTTTGATCAACCAATAATTGACCCTGTTTGATCAGGTCTTCAGATGACTCTTTTTTCGGCTCTGCGATTTCGTTGTCATCGTAAGCTTCTTCCTCTTTTGCTTCTTCTTTACCCTCTTCTTTTTTACCACCACAGGATGTCATTGTCCAGCTAGTTGTTGCAGCGACAAGAAGAACTAAGATTAACTTTTTCATTTGTATAACGATTGATTGATTGACTAGATTCCTAATACTTTTTTATTCAACTTCTGATCTTTGCCCGCGCCTGCAAAGTCATCAAATGCTTTTTCGGTTACGCGGATAATATGGTCTTTGATGAACTTCGATCCCTCCGCAGCACCCTGCTCCGGATGCTTAATGCAGCACTCCCACTCGAGCACTGCCCAGCCTTCATAGCCATACTGGGTCAATTTAGAGAAGATTGACTTGAAATCCACCTGACCATCGCCCAAAGAACGAAATCTTCCCGGACGATTTATCCAATCCTGATATCCACCGTAAACACCGGACCTTCCGGTCGGATTAAATTCCGCATCTTTTACGTGAAACATCTTTATAAACGGGTGGTAAAAATCAATGTATTGAAGGTAATCGAGCTGTTGGAGGACGAAATGGCTTGGATCGTACAGGATATTGCAACGAGGATGTTTTTCAGTCGCTTCCCAGAAACGCTCAAAAGTAATTCCATCGTGCAGGTCTTCACCCGGATGGATCTCGTAACATACATCTACGCCTGCTTTGTCGAATGCGTTAAGGATTGGCAACCAGCGCTTTGCCAGTTCCTTGAAACCGTCTTCCACCAGCCCGGCAGGACGCTGCGGCCAAGGGTACACAGTATGCCACATAAGAGCACCGGAGAATGTTGCGTGCGCATTCAATCCAAGATTCTTACTTGCTTTGGCAGCGAACTTCAATTGATCTACCGCCCACGCCTGTCTTGCTTTCGCATCTCCGCGAACAGATTTTGGCGCGAAGCCATCGAACAACTCGTTGTATGCGGGATTGACGGCAACAAGCTGTCCCTGCAGGTGGGTCGATAATTCCGTCACCTGCAAACCTGCCGATTCGATTACGCCTTTCCAGTCATCGCAGTAGTCTTTACTCTCTGCAGCTTTTTGTAGATCGATCGCCCGTGGATCCCATGTCGGAATTTGAATCCCCACATACCCAAGAGACGCTGCCCACTTGGCAATGGTCTTAATATTATCAAACGGAGCCTGATCGCCCATAAACTGAGCGAGGAATATTGCGGGACCTTTGATTGTCTTCATTTTCGGTTTCGTGTTTATTGGTTATTTAGTCTTAGTTCAGAGTTAGGCATTGGGAATTAGGCATTGGGCATTGGGCATTAGGCATTAGGAAATGCGGGGTTGGAGCCATAGTCGGCATCGGGTTCTTGAACGCCAATTGAACTGATGTATCCATTCAACATTTTTCCAATGATATCCGCCTTGCTAATTAATGACTCGAATTTTGCTCTATCAATCAAACTTCTATTTCTGGCTTTAGTAAGCCATGTTTTGGTTTCGAAGAGTGATCCACGGGAATAGTAGCTAAAATTTTTTCTCTCGCGGTAATGGTAGCGACCGAGTCCCTCCGATAGATTGGAAGCAATCGAGTCAGCAGCTCTTACTAACTGCTTTCCAACCGTGTCTTTTTCAAAGAACTTCCATCGTGTCACTACATCCCACACCTCTTCCCCTAACTCCATTGCTTGATTGTAGGTCTTAAAATCATCCAAACTTGAGATCATAGAATTCTGTTTTACTTCCCGATACTCCGCTTGCGCTACGCTCGGGATCTTCGAAATGCCTAATGCCAAATTCCTAATGCCTCTTTGTTGGATAAATCTGCAATCGAAGATTATATCTTCAATGGAGTCCACTTCTTATTCGAAGTCGCACTCTTAATAACCGTTTCGACAAACGCCATTCCTCTGACACCGTCTTCTGCGTCTGGGAAGTCGTATTTGGCGGGGTTGATTTTTTTGCCGGCTTTGTGATCGCGGACACCGCGGGCAAAGGCCATGTAAATGTTGGCGAATGCTTCGAGGTAGCCTTCCGGGTGACCTGAAGGAGTACGCGTGTTTTTCTTCGCTGCGTCAGAGAGATAGCCCCAGCCTGCGCGGAGAATTTCTTTAGGCTTGTCGAGCCATTTTACCACCAGCGTGTTTGGTTCTTCCTGGCGCCATTCGAGACCACCTTTTTCGCCATATACGCGGATGTTGAGGTTATTCTCATCTCCGGCAGCGACCTGTGTGGCCAGTAGCACTCCCGTTGCACCGTTTTCAAACTTGACGAGCATCGAGCTGTCATCGTCCAAAAGCCGGCCTTTTACAACCGTGTTTAACAATGCGTTGATCTCATTGATATTTGAACCTGTGATGTATTCTGCGAGGTTGGCTGCGTGTGTTCCGATGTCGCCAATTGCTCCACCTGCGCCCGATTTGGATGGATCAGTTCTCCAGCTTGCTTGTTTGTTTCCGCTTCCTTCAACGAAAGTGGAAAGCCAGCCTTGTGGATATTCGACATAGACTTTACGCACTTTTCCGATCTTGCCAGTTGCCACCATGTTTCGTGCTTCCTTCACCATCGGATAACCGGTGTAGGTATGCGTCAAGGCGAGCACGAGACCTGTCTTGTCTACGATCTTCTTCAATGCTTTTGCTTCCGCAACGTTGAAGGCTATGGGCTTGTCGATAATTACGTGGAAACCATTTTCAAGCGCCATCTTCGCAGGATCAAAATGCACATGGTTTGGTGTAACGATGGAAACAAAATCCATCCGCTGATCTTCCGGGAGGGTTTTCTCCGTTTCGATCATTTCTTTATAACTTCCATAAACGCGTTGTGGATCCAGGTAAAGTGCTTTACCCGTTGCTTTTGATTTTTTAGGATCGCTGCTGAAAGCCCCACAGACGAGTTCGATCTCGCCATCGATTGAGGCAGCTTTGCGATGAACGGCACCGATAAAAGCCTCCAGGCTTCCACCGATCATTCCCATGCGTAGTTTTCTGCTCATAAGGTTCTAAAAATAGGCGTTGATTCAGGTTTTTAAAGTTTCTCCATCAAAAATTACGAAATAATAGTTTCGAAAACGATTGCGGAAATGAGCAGAAATATAGGTTTCGTGGCATTTCGGGCGCATGCCCATTTAAAATGACGAGTGACAAATGACGAATGACGAATCCCGGTCCGGATTCGTAATTCGTAATTCGTCACTCGTTATTCGTCATTCATTCGTCATTCGCAATTCGTAATTGCTCAAATGAATTTGCTAATCAAATTCTCAAAGTATTCCTGCTTGCCACTCCGTTGTGTTGGTTCACCGGTTTTGAGGGCGAGGTTGCGTAGTTCATCCAGGGCGAGTTTGCCTTGTGAGAACTGCTTGCCTTTGCCCGAATCGAAGGAGGCGTAACGATCTTTGCGAAGCTTTGTGTATTCACCATCGTCAAGTACAGCCTGAGCAATCAGAAGTGAACGTGCGAAGCAGTCCATTCCACCGATATGGGCGTAGAAGATATCTTCGAGGTCAGTCGAGTTTCTGCGTGCTTTGGCATCGAAGTTAACACCGCCTCCTTTGAGTCCGCCAGCTTCAAGGATGACCAGCATGGCTTCTGCGAGTTCATACAAATTGTTCGGGAATTGATCGGTGTCCCAGCCGTTTTGGTAATCTCCCCGGTTTGCATCGATGCTACCGAGCATTCCCGCATCGGCAGCAACCTGCAACTCATGCTGGAACGTGTGATGAGCTAATGTCGCGTGATTCACTTCAATATTGAGCTTGAAATCATCCATCAGATCGAATTGTCTCAGGAATGAAATCACTGTTGCCGAATCAAAGTCGTATTGATGTTTGGATGGCTCCATCGGCTTTGGTTCGATGAAGAAGGTTCCTTTGAAGCCGTTAGCACGTGCATAATCCTTTGCCATGTGAAGGAAACGAGCCATGTGTTCCTGCTCACGTTTCATGTTCGTGTTCAGCAACGACATGTAGCCTTCGCGTCCGCCCCAGAATACATAGTTTGCACCACCGAGAGCAATTGTAGCATCAAGCGCATTCTTTACTTGTGCACCCGCATAGCAAACAACATCGAAGTCCGGATTGGTGGCGGCTCCGTTCATGTAGCGCGGATTCGAAAACAGGTTTGCTGTTCCCCAGAGAAGTTTTACACCCGAAGCTTTTTGTTTCTTCTTGGCATACTCAACAATCTTCTGAAGACGCTCTTCTGACTCTTTCAGCGTTGGAGCTTCGTCTACAAGATCGTAGTCGTGGAAACAGTAGAATGGTGCACCGATTTTAGTAATAAATTCAAATGCAGCATCCATCTTGTCGTAGGCGCGTTGCATGGCATCATCGCTCCTCAGCCAGGGGAACAATTTCGTTCCGGGACCGAATGGATCGCCACCGGTACCACAGAAGGTGTGCCAGTAGGCGATTGCGAAACGGAAATGCTCTTCCATCGTTTTCTTTCCGACTTTTTTTGTCGGGTCGTAGAACTTGAAAGCCAACGGATTGTCTGACTCTCTGCCTTCGTACTTGATCTGGCCAATACCTTTGAAGTACTCCTTGTCGCCTAACGTAAGTTTCATATGCTGTTTATTGTTGTCTATTTTTTTTAAGGAAAGAATTCTATCTTATTGAACACGGACTTTATTTGATATACAAATCCAATTTCGATTTCCACTTTTGGTAAGCCTCCTCGTACTCCTGGGATTTGGATTTATCAGGAGCTTCGCTGCCAATTCTTGTCAGTCCGTTAAACGCCTCGTTAAAATTTTTGAAGATGCCCGCGCCTACTCCTCCACCAATTGCCGCGCCCGTTGCGCCATCGGTGTTATAGAGCTCCAACGGTGAGCCTATCGTATTGACGAATGCTTCGCGGAATAGTGGACTTAAAAACATATTCGCTTTCCCCGCACGGATCACACTCGTTTTTAAACCCATTGCCTGGAGAATATCAAAGCCGTAGCGCAGGGAGAAAACGATTCCTTCCTGAGCAGCACGGAAAATATGACTTTGCGAATGCTGGTTAAAATTCAGTCCGTGGAAGGATGCCTCGATCGACTTGTTTTGAAGAATTCGCTCTGCGCCATTTCCAAATGGAAGAACAGTTAGTCCATCCGAGCCGATCGGTGCCTTTGCTGCCAAATCATTCATGGCTTCATACGCATAGGAATCGCCAGAGGCTTTGGTGTTTTTCCTAAGCCAGCTATTGAGGATACCGGTTCCGTTGATGCAGAGAAGAACACCGTTCGAAATTTTCTGTGCTGTATTGTTTACGTGAATGAAGGTATTGACTCTCGATTTCTCATCGAATGCGTTCTTGTCCGTCACTCCGTATATAACACCGGATGTTCCTGCGGTAGCGGCCGTCTCTCCCGGATTCAAGACGTTTAATGAGAATGCGTTGTTGGGTTGATCGCCTGATGTGTATCCGATCTTCACAGCTGGATTCAGGCCAAGTTGTTCAGCAACATCTTTTCGGATCTGCGCGTGAACTGAAAATACTGGTTTGATTTCCGGTAGGACGCTTTTATCAAACTTAAAGTACGAAAGAAGTTTTTCGGAAACAGACTTTGATTTATAATCCCAGAAAATTCCTTCCGACAAACTTGAATCTGTTGTCACGACTTCGCCTGATAATTTCAGGGTGATGTAGTCTCCCGGCAGCATAATTTTAAATATCTTCTCATACAGCTGCGGTTCATTCTGCTGGACCCACTTGAGTTTTGCAGCGGTAAAGTTTCCAGGGGAATTTAGAAAATGCTCGAGACAATAGTTCTCACCAAGGTCGTTACACGCCTGTTCACCGAACGGCACCGCACGGCTATCACACCAGATGATCGATGGACGAAGTGGTTTCAGATTTTTATCGACTACTACCAGGCCATGCATCTGATAGGAGATTCCGATTGATTCAATCTGTTTCGGATCGATGCCCGATTTTGCAATACACGACCTGAATGCGATGACTGCATGCTCCCACCACATATCCGGGTCTTGCTCCGCCCATCCGGGTTTTACGGCAAGCATTGGCATTTCTTCCGCGGGAGATTGTGCTGTTGCTACCGACACTCCGGTCGTTGCATTTACGATTGAAGCTTTGATGGAAGAGCTTCCGATGTCAAGGCCAAGAAGGTACGTCATAGTGGTTGTGAAAACAATATTATTGACAAATAGTCAAAATGACTATAATTTTTCCTTTTTTTTATATCTTCGGATTGAAACTTATTAACAGGATGGCTTCTTCAAAATACAGTGATGACATCATCGATGCGCTTTCCATTGACTGCCTGATTTTTGGATTCAAGGATGGCGAGCTTGATGTACTCCTTATAAAGCATGGAGAAGGCATCAGCAAGGGGCGGTGGGCATTACCCGGGGGCTGGATCCGATATAACGAAGATGTAGACGAAGCTGCAAGCCGGATATTGAAATCACTGACGGGTGTCTCCAACATTTACCTTGAGCAGTTACGCTCATTTGGCGATGTGGAGCGCTACCCCGACAAGCGAGTGATCACCATCGCCTACAAAGCGCTGGTAAATGCCGACAATTATTCCCTTAATCCAGGTTTCACAGCTTCGGATGCAAAATGGTTTAACATTCATGAAGTGCCTCGCCTCCCCTACGACCACAACAAAATTCTTACCTACGGATTTAATAATTTAAAGCAGAAAGTGAGGCATGAACCGATTGGCTTTAACCTCCTCCCCAAGAAATTCACATTGAATCAAATTCAGCAGTTATACGAAGCGATATTGGAGACCGAAGTGGACAAACCAAACTTCCGAAGAAAACTTTTGAATATGAATTTATTAGTGCCCTGCAATGAAAAGCAGAAGGAGGTATCGCACCGTGCCGCCAGCTTGTACAAGTTTGACAAGAAGATCTACAATCAACTTACGGAAAAAGGTTTTTCGTTCGAGCTTTAAAAAAATTGGGCTATTGCACAGAAGAAAATTTAAAAGGATATTCAAGGACACATTACGCAACCAAAACTAAACCACGGATCCCATGGAAAAAAATTTTAACGCTTCGCGCCTGTTTGTGGCAAGTTGCCTTGCGCTGTTAGTGACATCACTAACGTTCGCAATACGCGCCAAAATTGAAGCAGTTTTTCAAAACGATTACGGTCTTACCGCCCAGGATGTGGGTTGGGCCTTCGGTCCCGCCTTTTGGGGCTTCACCATCGCAATGTACATCGGAGGACTGGTCATCGATGCAGTAAAGACGAGGCGGATTATCTGGCTTGCTTTCTTTACTCACCTTATCGGTATCATCCTGTTGCTAACGGCAAAGGATAAGACGATGCTCTTCATTTCCAACGTATTTATCGGGCTAGGTAACGGAAGTGTTGAGGCTGCGTGTAACCCGCTCGTTGCAACCATTCACGCTGAGAATAAGACCAAGTGGTTAAACCGGTTCCACGTTTGGTTCCCTGGCGGAATCGTCATCGGAGGTATTCTTGCATGGATACTGATTGATAATCTTGGTTTAAGCTGGCAGTTGCTGACAAGCTTGTTATTCATACCGCTAGCCTTGTACGGCTACATGTTCTTCGGCCAAAATATTCCTGAAACAGAGCGCGTGAGCTCAGGTGTGAGCTATAAAGACATGCTGAAAAATGTCGGTGCACCGATAACGATTCTGGTCGTTGTAACCTTTATGATTCTTGCTGCAAGTATTCCTGCGCTGGCAATCGAATTCAACACAACTACCTATATCGTCATGGCTGTGATCGTCCTCGCGGTAGTTGTGGAAAGCAGCTTCGTTAATAAGGCGAGCCTTTTATTTCCCTTTATGCTTTTCTGTATGTTCCTTACCGCTTCTACCGAACTTGGAACAAACCAATGGATCAATGCGCTGCTTACCAACAGCGGAATCAATCCGATGATCATTTTGGTTGTGGTTACGGGTATCATGGCCGTTGGTCGTTACTTCGCTGGCCCACTCGTGCACAGGCTAAATCCTGCAGGTGTGTTGCTTGGATCTGCCATCTTATCCTTTGCCGGACTATACTTGCTCAGCATTGCTGATGGTGCAGCTTTCACTATGTTTGCCGCGATTGTTTTTGCGATCGGTATTTGCTACTTCTGGCCAACAATGCTTGGGTTTGTTGCAGAATATATTCCGGGCAGTGGTGCACTTGGCTTGTCAATCCTCGGTGGCGCGGGTATGGTGGCTACTTCGATGGTTCTTCCCCTTATGGGTGAATCTATTGATACGGAAGGACCACAAGTTACCCTTCGCTATGTATCGATTCTCCCAGGAATTTTGATCGTTGCCTTTGCTGCTCTTAACATCTTCATGAGGAGTAAAAAGAAACCGCATCTGACGGCAAACGCTGCATAGACGTAAAAAAATCCCGACAGAAATGCCGGGATTTTTTGTTTATATATGGCTAATCGAAAATTACTTATTGTCGCTGCCAGTCTTGTCTTCGGAAGCTGACACTTCACCAAGCTGACCTTTTTCCGCTTTCTTCTTCAATTTCTCGTTAGCGAAGATCGCTACTTCTACCCTTCTGTTTTGTTGTCTGCCATAGTCAGTGTTGTTGTCACCAACTGGCTGATCAGGGCCATAACCTTCTTCAGTAATTCGCTTGGAAGCCACACCAAGAGACTCCAGATAATTGGCAACAGATTCGGCTCTTCTTTCAGAAAGGCCCATGTTATGCTCGCGTGAGCCCGTGATATCCGTATGACCTTCGATAAGAATATTCGTATCATCATACTTTTTCAATGTCTGAGCCAAATCATTCAAATTGGTTTTGGAAGATTCGCTCAACACATCAGAGTTAACGGCAAACTGAATACCTTCACGGAAAGTGATTTTAATACCTTCTCCAACACGTTCGATTTCTGCGCCTTCAAGATCTTTTCTCAATTCTTCAGCCTGTTTGTCCATGTACCGGCCAATTCCATAACCGGCTGCACCACCCACAACGGCTCCCAGGATCGCTCCCATTGCGGTGTTACCAGCTGCTTTACCGATAGCCGCTCCAGCCGCTGCACCACCTGCCGCGCCAATGTATGTTCCTTTCTGAGACTTATTCATGTTTTTACAAGCGCCCAATAACAAGCACAGCGCGAGCAAAATGCTCATTACTTTACCTGATCGATTCGATACAATTTTCATATTTGTTTGTTTTGTTCTTGTGCGATACATTTTAAAAAACTGTGCCGCTGCCAAAATTCATAAACCGGGCGACAAACATTATAAATCGATGAAACTCATATCTTTATAGGATGAAGCGGTATGTAATTCTTCTAATTTGTATTTTCACAAGCTTGCTCGCTATTGCGCAGTATAGCAGTAAATCAAAACGAATGAAATTTCTTGCTTTGGGCGACTCATACACGATTGGTGAAAGTGTAGCAGAAGATCAACGATGGCCGATACAGCTGGTTAAACAACTTAAAGCGCGTGGAAAAAATTTTGACGCGCCACAGATCATTGCCACCACAGGCTGGAGAACGGACGATCTTAAGGAAGCGATTATTGCTGCAAACCCTCCAAAAGATTTCGACATGGTATCGCTATTGATTGGTGTTAACAATCAGTATCAGGGTAAATCTGTTGAGAGTTATGCACCGGAATTTGAAGAATTATTAAAGATGGCAATCGCTTTTGCTGGTGGCGATAAAGAGAGAGTGTTTGTGGTGTCGATACCTGATTATGGATACACGCCTTTCGGGAAAGAGAAACAAGAATCGATCACCAAGGCCTTAAACGACTACAACCGGGTGAACAAAGAAATCACAATGAAATACGGTGTGAAATATTTCAACATTACAGACATTTCGAGAAAAAGTTTTGAGGATCCAGGTCTTGTCGCCAACGATGGATTACATCCGAGTGGGAAAATGTACAAGCAGTGGGTTGAGGTGATTATTGAGGGGTTGGAGTGATCGTTATAGATGGTGCACGGCTGGCGCATCGTCCGCGAGACACGTGATGACGGGCGATTCATCAAACTAGTTAAATAGTGCATGGCTGGCACATCGTCCGCGAGGCGCGAGACGATGTGGGACACGGCATATTTCAACATCACTGACATTTCGAGAAAAGGCTTTGAGGATCCAGGTCTTGTCGCCAACGATGGATTACATCCGAGTGGCAAAATGTACAGGCAGTGGGTAGAGGTGATCATTGAGGGGTTGGAGTGATCATTGTAGATGGCGCACGGCTGGCGCATAGTCAGCGAGGCGAGAGACGATGTGGGACGCCTCAAGATGTAAAGGTGGGAGAAACTAATTCTCTATGGCTGTACCGGCTTCCTAGCGGAATAACCTTATTTCACAAACTGAAATTCATGTAATCCTTCGACAGATTGTAAACGGCCTCCATCTAACGTTGTCTTATCCCAAATGAGTGTAATGTTGAGTGATGAACTAGTCAGTTCATTTATACTGACTACTTGAACTGATCCAAGCGTGAATTCCCGGGCTGTGTTATCGGTAAATAACCAACTCAAAGTCGTGCCCCAGATCGGACCACCGTTCTCGGCTGTAACTTCCTGATCACTGAATGTCAGCTTTAATCCTTTGAACAGGTCTGATCGATCGACACCGTCAACTTTCACATAGCTCACGGACCACGTTCCGCTCTTTAATAAATTCCTGTTCCTTTCTGTGGGCGAGACCTCATCCGTTTTGCAAGATGAAAACACAATGGTGGTAAACACTCCTAGGACGAACTGGATTGCCAAAATATTTTTAATCATTTTCATAGGTCATTCTTTAATAAATTCTTTGGATGAAGATTGTTGTCCTCCGGTTATCCGAACCAGGTATAATCCCGCGGGGAGCTTTGATACATCGATGTGTATTGAAGTCTTTACGGCAGATTCGATAAGCTTCTTTCCTGTCATGTCCACGATTGCAAGTGGAACCTCGGTTTGCAACTGAAGACCGCTGACGTCAACAGTGATCTCGTTTTGTGCTGGATTCGGATAAACATTAATTCCGTTTTGCTCAGCGTTGACTCCGGTCACAATCAGGAGTTCCGCTTCCGATGCTTCGCTTTCGCATCCCTCGACAATAACTTTCACACTATAAGACCCAGGAGTATTTGCGGTGAGTGTCGTGTTCGTTTGGTCGGCTATGGCAACTCCGTTCTTGTACCATAGATTGTGAGACGCTGCGCTTGATGTCAGCACTGGTGATTCAGATCCGAGATCGGAGACAGTTATCACAGGTTTCTGCGCTACAACACAAAATTCTCTTTCAATTTCAGGCGCTGGGAGAAAAATCTCGTCTCCCGGTTGACTTGCGGTGATGGTAACACGACCCGGGGTAAGAAGGGAAACCGTTCCGTTTGTCAACTGAACATGGGGCGAGTTCGTTGACAAATGTACAGGTAGCCCTGAAGTAGATGAGGGTGTCAGAGAAAAGTCAGCGTTGCCAACCGTCTTGGTGGGGATGTCTGCAAAATCGATTGACTGGTTGCTTCTTACGATGAGTGGCCGCGTGACATTCTCTGCGGGACTGTAAAACTCGTTGCCGGGTTGAGATGCCGTGATTTCGGTAATGCCGTGTCCTACAATTGTTGCTGTACTTCCATTAATCGATACCACTTGTGAATTGGATTTTTCAAATGAAACGGGTAGGCCAGAACTCGAAGTTGCGATGAGTTCAAACGGGGCATCGTCCTTCATTTTTGAAGGGAGTGATTCAAAGAAAATTTGCTGAGTAGCTTTTTCAACTACGAAGGTTTGCTGTACGTCTGGCGCTGCGTTGAAGTTGTCATCACCACCCTGTCGTGCGGTAATGGTGGACGTACCGACCCCTGCGATCGTTACTTCGCCACCACTAGTGATTGCAGCAACGGAAGGGTTTGATGATTCGTAGCTGACAGGCAAACCTGACGATGCAGATGCATTAATGAAAAAGGCCGGATCGCCATAGTTCTTAACAGGGACGTTTGGGAATTCAATGGTTTGGTTGCCTTTTGTCACGAGCAGCACCTGATCCACGTTTAATGCACTATTAAAACCTAAGTTCCCAGCTTGAGACGCAGTTATTGTTACTTCTCCGGTTTTATGAACAATCAGGGTCGTTCCATTTACGGAAGCCACCGATGGATCGCTCGGATGGTAACTTATGGGCAATCCGGATGTCGATGATGCTTGAAGTTGAATAGTTGGGTTCGGGTTTGCGAAAGGGATTGGTGTGAATGGATCGAATAGTATAGACTGCTCAAGTTTGCTTGGCGTAAACCGATAGCTTTGTCCCGTGGCGGGCCAAACGTTGATCGTGGAAGTTTCGGCCTCAAGATTCAACTCCGGATTTTCACCAGTCCCGTCCAGCGATGCAAAATCACCGATTGTTGCAAACGCGAGGCCAATTGAAGCAGACGCTGACACCGGGTCGTTGGGCTCCTGGCGAAAGATGTATTCGATGCTGTTGTCGGCTTCGAAAAGTTTCACCTGAAATGAAATGTTGAAAGACGAAGAAGAATAATTCCAACGCCAGTTTAAAAACTGGATCGTGAAAATCCTGTTGGGTGCTGTACCAGAGGTCTTATACGATGCCTGACCTCCAAGTCCACTGAGATCATCCCATAAGGGTGCGATGGCCGGTCTCGCAAAACTGTTCTCGAGAGAATTGTCACTAAAGGAGGAACCGGTGGCGTTGATGTATGGATTAAAACTTATGATTCCATTTGACGATGGTGTCACTTGCACAAATGGTGCTCCGTTAAAATAGAATGTAAAACCAATTGGGATTTTTGAATTTGACAGTGCATCGTCTGTCTGTATTGACGGAATACTTGTCCCACCTGTGATCGGAATAAATTCCGTCAGCGATGCGGCATGAGTATAAGTCACCGGTACATCACGAAGCGTGGCAAAAGTGAATGTCGCCAATTCGGATGAAGTATTGTAACGTTGACTGCCGTCAGGACCATTGTAATCAACTACATGAAGTTTGTATTTTGTATTCGGCTGTAACGCGGTGATGAAAATATCAGAACCCGTCACACCGTTGAAGACACAAAACCAACCGGAGCTACCAATTTCACTTCCTTCACCAAAGGCAGAATGTGCCAAGTAGGAAACTAAGTCTTCCGCCAAGGCAAGTCCATCCTCACCCTCACGCATGAACACAGCGCGAAATGCTCCAGCACCTTTAACAATATTAAACTGAAACGCGTTTTCACTGACGTAAGTAGGCGTGATGGTTGAAACCGGCTCAGCTGGGCGAGTGAGTTCAGTTGTAGCGCTGCGGGGATTATCCAATTCCGTCTGTGCGAAGTATTGTTGTTGATCCGCCAACCCGTTGTACTCCACTACGTGAATTCGATAGGTAAATCCCGAATTAAGGTTTGTTACGACCGCAGAGCTACCCGTTCCATTGTAGATGCAATGCCAGCCATTGCCTGCGTCTGAGAAACTTATCCCGAAGGTTGAAGAATGCGGGTACATTTCATTGTTCTGAGGAGTAATACTTTCGAGAGCTGATGTCTGTTTGATAAACACAAGGCGATAATCTCCGTCCCCGTTCGTCCACGAAATATTCATGGACGTAGCCTGAAGATCACTTGTTGTAATATTGCTCGCTGCTATAGTTGGCGCTGAAGGTGCGAGACCAAAAGGCGAAAAAGAATAATGTTGCCCTGTTGCCGGAGCCGTTGCTAACTGATTATACCCGCTTGGCGTGTATTCCGGCTGTGTCGACAGAATCTGTGCCTCATTGTAAAAAAGCGAAAAGAATTTCGTTGACGTTGATCCCACAATTCCAATTGATGCAGAGGGAGATAAGGGACTTCCTTGTTCCAACCTGTAAGTGAAGCGGATCTCATTGGTGGTCTGATGTAGTGCGACCTGCATTGAGATAGCAACTGGCCCATTATAATTCCATCTCCAATTAAGCCACTCCATCGTAAAAACTTTACTTCCCTCCGCTCCTGTCGTTGCGTACGAAGCCTGTCCTGAAGATCCACTGAGGTCATCCCAAAGAGGAGCGACAATGCTGGTCATAGATCCCGATGGACCAATCGTATTAAAATATGTATCGAATTGATTAAGATTGAAGGTCAGATAACCATTGGAGGAGACCCTCACGGTTGTAAAATCATCACCGAAGTAATTAAAGGCAAACCCAATATCGATGTTATCGCTGAGCGCGTCATCGGTCTCGATCGAATTTAGGCCTATAGGCACGGTATTGGGCTGTTCAGCAAGGGGCGTAAATGCACCTCCTGAGGCGCTCAGGAGGTACTGCTGTCCAGACACAGCAGTTGGAAGACTGCAGACGATGAAAAAAAGAAGAGTTGTTCCAAAAACACGAGGATAGCGATTATTCATTCGAAGGTATTTCTTCAAATGTTATAATTTACGCGATGGAAGAAGGTAGTTAAAAGCCCAAACTTTATCCTGCAGCGTCAAAGCAGCGAGCATCACTTCTATTTCGTTCTATCGCTACGCTGAAATCAGCATATGATGCCACCTAAACAGCATTGAACTTTCAACATCGAGTTTGGGCCCATGGATTAGGATATCTGGCGCCAACGCTGTAGAAAAAGCAGCTCTTAGTTTTTTATCACCCTAAAAAACTCCCGGTCAAATATTTGAAAGTATTCTTCTGCATCGTACTTCTCAAATTCCGGTATAAAGAAGCCCAGCGTCTTTCGCTCCCTTTCTTCATAGGAACGCAGATAAGCCATTTTCTCTTTTGCAGCGCTTTGGATATTAATTTGAACCGTTGGCTCCGGCATGCCTTTTACACCATAAATCTGCTTTGCCTGATCCCACTCGTCACCCGGAAATCCCCAGCTTTTCATTCTGGCTGCGTGTCTTTTCATGATTGAATTTTCCATATGATCGGTGTACACACTTTGATAGATATAAAAAGGCTGTATCTGTTTTTCGGCTGCTAAGTCTACCACGATTTGGCTAACCAGCACATGCTCTGGATGACCGTATCCACCCATTTCGTTGTCAAGTGTAAAAATAACAGAAGGATGAAATTCCCTGATTTTCCTGAGGTATTCGTCTTCCATGAGCTGTCTGTTAAAAATGATATTAAGACTATCTCTAGGGACAGCATAGTAGCCTTTTCTATTCTCTTCACGATCGTTTCTGATCTGCTCCGGCTTTAAATCAACGAACATCACCGTATCTAAGATGTTACGGCACGCCTCAATATGTGCAGCATTTCGTTCCGATGTTCGGTAAAGGCTCAAGACTCCGACTTCCCAATTGCTTTTATTGAGCAGTGAAGCTGTTCCTGCAATTGCGCACATATCGTCATCGTGAGCAATAACGATTAAAGCTTTTTTCACAGGCACCATAGCCAGCACGGTGTCTGTCGGATAAGTCTCAATTGCTGCGTACTGTCTTACATCCTCCACTGATTCACAGGCGAAGGCCGCGGCTAGCATTAGTAATGTAAGGACTAAGGTTAATTTGGGTATTTTCATCTCTCAACTTTCGCTAAAGATGCACAGCTTATTGATTGTATAGCTTCTTTTTAAAGTTCAAATTATGCAGTCACGAGGTCAAAAAAAAAGCACCCGAATGAGTGCATTTTATAACAATTCACGTATTGACTATTGCAAGCGAATCACTTCGTTCTTTAAAATGATTTCCATCGCATCTCCCGATTCCAACTTCGTCTCCACTTCTTCTTTACTAACCTTTACCTTGATCACCCGACCACGAAACTCGAGACGGAACGAGTAACTCTTCCACTGCTCGGGAATGAAGGGATTAAAATGCAACTTACCATCGGCTACACGCATTCCTCCAAAACCTTTGATGACACTCATCCACGTTCCCGCCATACTGGTAATATGGAGGCCGTCTTCGGTGTCGTTGTTATAATCATCGAGATCGAGACGTGCCGTGCGCAGATACATTTCATAGGCTTTCTGTTTGTATCCAAGCTTTGAGGCGAGAATTACGTGCACACAAGGCGAAAGCGATGATTCATGAACAGTCATCGGTTCGTAGAAGTCAAAGTTCTTACGAAGTGTTTCGTTATCGAATCTATCCTCAAAGAAATACAATCCCTGGAGAACATCGGCTTGTTTGATAAAACAGGAACGGAGAATTCTATCCCATGACCACTTCTGATTGAGTGGGCGATCTTCTTTGCGAAGTTCACTCACCGTCATCAATTCTTTGTCAAGGAATCCATCCTGCTGAAGGAATACACCACGCGTTGTATCTTCCGGGTAGTACATCTTCTCAACGATCTCTTTCCACTTGGCAGTTTCCTTCGCTTCATCCAATTTGACTTTGCTCACGATCTCTTTGTATCGAGCTGCGTTGTCCGTCTTTACAAAGTCAATTGCTTTTTGTGTGTAGTCCAGCGTCCACGTTGCGAACGTATTGGTGTACCAGTTATTGTTGACGTTGTTTTCGTATTCGTTCGGACCGGTGACACCGAGCATCACGTATTTGTTTTTGCTTGACGACCAGTTGACACGCTGCGCCCAGAAACGAGAAATACCAATCAGTACCTCCAGCCCGTATTCTGTCAGGTATTTTTCATCTCCGGTGTAGCGGATGTAATCAAAAATTGCGAAAGCAATCGCTCCGTTGCGATGAATCTCCTCGAAGGTAATTTCCCATTCGTTGTGACACTCTTCGCCATTCATGGTCACCATCGGATACAAAGCGGCACCATCCGTAAAGCCCAGCTTTTGAGCATTCTCGATTGCACGTTGCAAATGTTTGTAACGATACACGAGAAGATTGCGGGCAACCTTTTGTTCCGCTGTTCCCAGGTAGAACGGCAAGCAATACGCCTCTGTATCCCAATAGGTACTTCCACCATATTTCTCGCCTGTAAAGCCTTTCGGCCCGATGTTGAGACGCTCATCTTCACCCGTGTAGGTTTGCGTTAGGTGGAAAATATTGAAACGAATGCCCTGCTGTGCTGCAGCATCACCTTCGATCGTGATATCGCATTCTTCCCACTTATGTTCCCAAACTGCTTTATGCTCTTCGTAAAGTTTATCAAAGCCTTTTCTTACTGCTTCGTCAAGCACTTTTTTGCAGTTGTCAACCAGTGCTTTTTTATCGTGGTTTTCAGAGGAAAGAATTGCAGCATACTTATAGATGACTGTGGCCTTTCCTTCTTTTAATTCAAGCTGAATGACATTGCCCGCAAATTTCTCACGCTGCTCAATGTTGATACGATCTGCGACAGCTTTCTTTCCATCTGTTTCGATGAAATAGCGCATGCCGGTTGTTACATGAAAGTGTGTCTTCTTCGTCTGCGCAGTGACGATTGACTGCCCTTCCGTTGCGTCCTTGTAAACTTCTTCCCAGAATTTCTCATCATAGTTGGAGTCTTTGTTCACGACATCAGCATCAACATAAATGGAGATCGTTGCTTTCGAGGTGAAGTTAAGCGGGGTGATGGAATACCGGATTGCACCGACTTCACCGTTCGCCATGCTGCAGAACCGCTTCGACTCTACCCGGACCTTCTTGCCATCGGGAAACGTTGCCGCGAAACTTCTTGATAACAATCCTGATTTCATATCGAGGATTCGTTTAAAATCTTCCACCTTGCATTTCGCAAGGTCAAGCTTTTGATTTTCGATGCTGATATGGATACCAATCCAGTTCGGAGCGTTCAAAACCTTGGCGAAATATTCGGGATAACCATTCTTCCACCATCCCACGCGTGTCTTATCAGGGTAATAGACACCCGCTACATAACTACCGCGAAGTGTTTCACCGGAATACTCTTCTTCGAAATTTGCACGTTGTCCCATACGGCCATTTCCGATGCTGAAAATACTCTCGGAGATCTGGTTATAATGAGGATTAAATCCCTCTTCAACAATTTGCCATTCATGAGGCTTGAGATAGTTTTTCATGCGTGCCTACGGATTAAAGATGAGCGCTTAGTTATTGATCGTTTCAAGTTCGCGTAATCCGGAGATCTTGAAATCACCGGTAGTCGTAACAATTTTATTTGCTTTGCCGAGTTGAGTTGGAGAACCCACGCCAACACATTTCATTCCTGCAGCAATCGCAGCCTCGACTCCTGCCTCGGCATCTTCAAACACGAGACATTCTTTGGGATCTACACCCAATCGTGACGCGGCAAGAAGGAAGATCTCCGGATGAGGTTTCGAATGGGTGATCATCGTACCATCCACCACAGTATCAAATTCGTTTTGAATATGAAGAAGTTGAATTACCGTTTTCGCATTCTTGCTGCTGGAGGCGAGACCCACTTTAATTCCGCTCTGGCGAAGGTCTTTGATAAGTTGTTTTACACCCGGGAATATTTCTTCCGGTGCCATGCGTTCGAGGTAATCGACAAACCAACTGTTCTTTTTATTGGCCAGATTTTCCTTTTCATGCTGGCTCAACGAAATTCCGCCCAGGCCAAGAATGATTTCAAGCGAATGCATGCGACTAACGCCTTTCAGTCGCTCGTTAATTTCTTCAGTGAGATTGATATTTAATTCGCTGGCCAGACGTTTCCAGGCCAGGTAGTGGTAATGCGCAGTGTCAACGATAACACCATCGAGGTCGAAAATACAGGCTTTGATCACAGTTTCAGTTTTAAAAATAGCGTCAAAAATAAGTTTCCCGGATGATTTTATCGGTTTCAGCTTTTGATTTAAATACTGCAAACGTTTTTCCCTGCGTTCTGAGTGCACCCAGGGCATTTCCATACCGGACGGCACCGATATAATCTTTTGGATTCTGGAGTAAGCCGAATCCTACGCCACCAGCAAAGGAATCGCCACAGCCGGTCGTGTCAATGACATTCTGAACTTTTACGGCAGGCACCATCTCTTCGATGACCTTTCCGCGCTTCATGTAAAATACCATACAGCCACGGGAGTCCATCGTTATCGCCACACACTTCACGCCCTTCGACAAACAATGTCTGGCAAAGTCGCGCATGTCTTCATGACTAATCTCTTGTGTGAAATCGGTGCTTTCGTATTCTTTTTTAAACCAAGAAGCCTGTGCTTCTTCAATATTCATTTTCAACACATCGATGTAGGGGAGCCAGAGATCGCGATCGACCCAGAACTTGCGCATACGCTCACCGTTGAAGAGGCATGCCGTGGTCGGACCGTGCGCATCAAAAATAATTACCCCCTTCTTGCTCTTCTTTTTCAGGAATTGAAGCGTATCCAACGAGATTTCATAGTCGCTGATCGGAATGAAGACAAAGACATCAACATCCAACAACTTCTTGAAATCTTTGGGTACAATGGGATCCATGAAACCGGTTTGCCGTTCGAGCCGATTATTCACATCGACAAAACGCAAGCTGATGATGTCGCCCTGGTCGTTTTCACACGTGATGTGACTGAGGTTGATGCCGCGATATCCTTGAAACACTTCTTTCACGTTATCGAGGTCAACGTTTCGTACGTGACATACGGGAATAATTTCGATCGATTCGCCAGCCATCGCAGAAAGCGCAATGACAGGATGCGTTACACATCCCCACTTCTGAATCAAATCTCCCTGGTGCGTCACAATGTGATCGCGCGGGATTGGTCCGACAATAGCAATTCGCTTCATAGCTTTCCGTTAATAGTTGACTAAATAAGCAGCGCCAAATACTCCGGCACTGTCGCCCAGCGATGGACTGACGATCGGAGTTTCCAGCTTATGATTGAAGACGTATTTTTCGACTGAATCCCGTCCGCGATCGTACAGCAGGTCAATGTTTCCAACACCGCCACCAATGACGATCACATCCGGATCGAGAATGTTAATGATTACACTTAAGGCTTTACCATAAAATTCAACCAGCCGCTGGATTGTTTTCTGCGCGGTAGGATCAACCTTCGATTCCGCTAAGGCAACAATGTCCTTCAATGGCTTTTTATTTCCGGTTTCCTTGAAGTAGTATTTTTCCAAAGCGGGTCCGGAGATCACCATTTCAACACAACCGCTTTTTCCACAGTAACATGGTCCTCCCGACTCGTCAAGAAAATTGTGGCCCCACTCCCCTGCAATTCCCTGAAGACCGATGATTGCTTTTCCATCCACCACAATTCCACCTCCGACACCCGTCCCCATGATCACCCCGAAGACAACGCGTGCATCAGGAAAGTTTTCCTTCACCACACCCAGCTGGGTTTCTGCAAGAGCAAAACAATCAGCATCATTTGCCATTTCAATTCTAACACCGAGGAGCTTCTCAAGGTCATCCTTCATCGGCTTGCCATTCATCGACACCGTATTACAATTTTTCATCGTGCCGAGTTTGGGATCATGAACCCCGGGAGTGCCTATTCCAATCCTTTTGGGTTTATATCCAGCGACTTTGATCATCATGTCAAACAGCTTTTTCGTCTGATTCAAGATGTGCTCATAACCCTGATCCGCTTCGGTAGGAACGCGATCACGGAAGAGAACTTGCGGGTTCGCTGCTGATTTAAGAATTACGCCTTCCATTTTTGTTCCGCCCATATCAATGCCCCACAGGCTCTTCTCATCGGCCACTGTTTTCTTCTGTTTCGTCATTCGTTAGACTACCTGAAATTACATTATTTGTTTACCCAACACGTTAATTTTACTCCTTTTTATATTGCGAAGTTTTAGGATGAAACGTTCTCCAGGAGTGCCAGAATTCCTGATATGACTGGATAACCGGCAGCGTTTTGCCTTTCAGTTGACCCGCTGTACTTTCACCTCGCCACGTCCAATCTGAATTCGTCTGATCATCCTGCAGGCGTCCATCCTGTGCGATGCTAAAACTAAGCGTATCTCTTCTGAATACATGAAATGTTGCGGTATCACTTTGGAGCACAAGCGCAATAGGCGTTTCATTAAGCGTATCGTTGATAACCCGGGTCATCGTCAGATCATTCCAGTCGTATGCGCGAGCCTTGCCCCCTATCTGAACTCCTACAACCCACGATTTCTCTTTCCACGACAAAGAATCACGTCCTTCGAGTCCACTCTTGATTGTTCCTCTGTTGAATCCTTTCAGCCCTTCATATGCCTCGTTGAAAATGGTATCCGGCTGCATGATTTCCGATGAAGGATGAAGTGCGAGCCACGCGTTGAGCGACATTTGCTCGCTAAAAATTTCTCGCAGTTGCTGACCTTTCAACGGTCCGGCTATTGCTTCACCGCTGACCTGGCGCCACCAGCTCCCCGTTGACTCGTCTTCAAACATGGCATTGAATTGATCCATCCCCACCAGGCGAAAGTTCTCAGGCTTTCCTTCGACTTCGGGAGAAAACACCCGACCCGTGCGACACACCGTGCAATACGTGACCATCACCGGCTCACCTCCGACTGTGTCGCGAATCTGATGATGGTAGCCGATGACTTCGATGGGATATGCTTTTGATTTTCCGTTGTGCTCTACACCAATCACTAATCCATCAAGTGGCACCTTACTTTGCGAGGCGTACGCAAATGTTTTGTTTGTCGGCTCGTAAAACATTTTATCTGCCAGAAACCGATAATTAAATGCATAAAAGACAATGCCGTATACCGTGAGCCCGGTGACTACAAGTACTTTCGACACCGTAGTCCCGACCGTGAAGAACTGGATGATCGGGAAGAGAATAATAAGGTATCCCACTAACCGAAACCAGAAAATATTGACGTGAATAAAATATGCGAGATCGATCGTACCTCCTTCCTGACTTCCCGGAAAAGGCATGATGTAATACACTTTTGAGATTTCAAGTGCAATCAGTAACAACAACCCGATAATAAACTGAACAGTTCTAAGCATTAACTTTTGAATTGAGTGGCCTCGTGAATTCGCGCCTGTATTTTCTTTATTTCTAATTCCACCTGAGCATAACTCCAGCCAAGGAGTCCTTTCATGAAGTGCGCAATCTCGTTATGAAACCGAATTACCTTCCGGATTTCAAAATAGATTAAGCCTGTTCTCCTCACAAAGAAGTCTTCCACTGAGCAAACCATTTCGTTATGAATGGTAAACCAGGCTTCGGCTTTTAACAGTCCGAGTTCCGCAACATCTTCATTCAGCGAGAAGAAATATTTGAGAATGATATCCGTTTGCTTGCCGTACGTTTCAACCAGGTATTTAGGCGTATAGCCGGAAAGCGCATAGGGCTTGAGTTGTTCGGCAATTTTCTCGGTATATTGTTTAACCTGCTTGTATGACGTAAATGGCTCAGCGTTCAATTTGATGTTCATGGTTGAAACCGGAACCAAGGCCCGGTCGGCAAAATGCTTTTTGATGACCAGGTTAACCACGCGCTCTGCCATCTTACGATAGCCCGTAAGCTTCCCTCCCGCTATTGAGATCAATCCTGAGGGAGATTCAAAAATTTCATCCTTACGCGATAACTCGGACGCTGATTTTCCATCTTCATGAATGAGTGGACGAAGGCCCGCCCAGCTCGATTCAATATCGCTCACGGACAGCTCAAGGCCTGTGAAGGTATTGTACACTCCACGAATCAGGTACTGCGCATCCTCTGCAGACGTGAATACACGATCCTTATCACCCTCGTAATTTGTATCGGTGGTTCCAATGTAGGTTACTCTCCCACGTGGAATGGCGAACACCATCCTGCCGTCCTCAACGTCATAATAAATCGCCTGATGGATCGGAAACTTTTGATGTGGTACGACCACGTGAACCCCTTTCGTCAGGTGTAAACGCTTACCAACTTTTGATTTATTGATCTCGCGAAGTTCATCTACCCATGGCCCGGCTGCGTTGATGACAGAGGTTGCTTTGATTTCGAAGTTGCTTGTTGAAAGCTCATCGTGGGCAACTACACCAGTAATTTTTTGATCTTCGTATGTGAAGTCCGTCACCTTCACATAATTCGCCATGGTTGCACCATAGCGTGCAGCGGTTTTTGCAATCTCAATGGTAAGGCGCGCATCATCTGTCCGGTACTCGGCATAAATGGCACCTCCTTTTACACCATCTTTCTTCAGTAATGGTTCATAGCGAAAAGTCTGTTTTCCGGTGAGCATCATTCGCTGGTCCTCTTTCTTTACTCCTGCTAGAAAGTCATAGATCATCAAGCCAATTGATGTTAACCAATACCCAAGGCCTTTTTTCTCGTACAGTGGCAAAAGCATTTTCTCCGGAATCACAAGGTGCGGTGCAAGGTTGTGCACGACAGCTCTTTCGCTGCCTACTTCCTTTACCAATCCGAATTCAAATTGTTTAAGATAGCGGAGACCGCCATGGATCAGCTTCGTGCTGCGACTGCTGGTACCATACGCAAAGTCGTGTTTCTCAACTACCGCAACGTTGAGTCCACGGGACGCTGCGTCAAGACCGATGCCGGCACCGGTTATGCCTCCTCCGATGACCAGAAGGTCGAAGTGCTCTGAGGCGAGGCGCTGCAAGATTTTTTGTCTCTCCAGAAATGAAAAACTTTCACCCATCCGTGACTGATCGAAAAGGCCAGTAAAATAAGGAAAGGTGTTCAGAAAACGATGGCGGGCGGGGGAAATTGTGCTCAGGTGCGTGGGGGAAATTGTGCTCAGGTGCGAGGGTGCTCAGGTGCTCATGGGGAGTGTTAAGGTGTTAAGGTGTTAAGGTGCGGTGATGGGGATTGATGACCAGTAGTTTAGATACCAGATTGATGTTCAAGGGGTATTGGTACCCTGGCACTTTTCGAGTTCGGCTTTGAGTTGGGAGACGATGACTTCATTTTTTACGGCCATCTCACGGGCCTGGTCTGCTGCGGCTTTTTGAATGAATGCAAAGACCAGGAAGACTAGTGAAACCAGCGTGCTCATGCCCAGAATGATAGCAGTAAGTCTTGTCCGTTGCTGCTGGACCTGATAGTAAGATTTGCCATTTGGCGTAATGATTTGTTTAAGCTTGTCGTCAACGGAAACATGTGTGCTCATGGATCGGAGGTTTAAGAGTCTGTCTTTTATATGACTGAAGATAAGTTTAAATTGAATGAACAAAAACAACCGGTTTATGAAATTTCAATTAATCATATTCTTCGCAGGCATTGGCTTCAATTGTCCTGCACAAGCACCTTCAAAGGATATACAAATCAAAATTGCAATTCTTGCCGCACCGGAAGAAGATCGTGCGGAGGCAACGATTTATGGCTATAATGAGAAAAATGAATTCGTTGTATTGAGGAAGGGTACCAATGAAATGATTTGCCTCGCGGATGACCCGAGTCAAAATGGGTTGAACGTTTCGTGTTATCATAAGGATCTCGACCCGTTTATGGAACGCGGACGCATCCTGAAGAAAGCAGGTAAATCGCATCAGGAGATCTTTGATCTTCGTGAAGCAGAAGTTAAGAGCGGAAAACTTAAGATGCCGAAACAACCAACATCGCTTTTTGTATATTCTGCGGATGACGACAAATACAATCGAACTACCGGTGAGGTTACTAATGGATACTTACGATATGTTGTTTACATCCCTTACGCCACTGCGGAAAGTACAGGTCTTCCGCTAAAACCTGATGCTGCAGGAATGCCGTGGCTGATGGACCCGGGAACACATCGCGCGCATATTATGATTTCGCCAGCAAAGAATTGAAGTGTGCTCAGGTGGATAGGTGCTCATGTGCTCATGTTTTGGGGGTTGAAGCACGTGTTATCTTCGATTAAACTCCAGGTTGATGGTTTATTATAGCGTTAATCGCCTGTGCCGACTTCCTCAAAAAAGCCAAAGGCCAATGGCTATTTCCCAAGGGCCTTTGCTCTTTGAAATCAAATTAAATGTTGGATCAGGGCAACTGCATTCCTAATGCCTAATGCCTAATTCCAAAAAAACGGTCACAACCTTTCAACCATAAACGAAAATCATTTCCGTTTTTTTATGATGCCCAGGTTTTGCCGTTGCCAGCTTCTGATAGTGGAATACATCCCTTATATGCGCCTGGCACGGGATCATACTGAAGTACCTGAGTTGCTCCTGGTTCCGAAGTGAAAAATCCGAGCATCGTCAATTCTTTCATCATCAAAATGAAAGGACGTTTTGGAGCAGGTTGAGTAGTTTGCTCGACTTTAATCGCCTCATCATGAACTTTCTTCACGTACTCCTGCTGTTGTTCTGGCTCAAGGTCAAGGAAGGCATCGCCATAGGCTTTCTTTGCTTCTTCGTTAAATGAAGCCAGCCCCGTTGTGAAACGCTCCTGATCTTCTTTCGCATAGCAATCGTTCAGAATATTGTCAATGAAGCCTGGAACACCGACATCTTTCGCGCCTGGTGTATCGGTCTTCGGGATGATGATCTCTGCCACTTCGCTCACGATGGAAGCTTGTTCCTGTGAAAGAAATTCCGGCTTCCAATCGACTTTAGGTTCGGCCTTGCAGCCTTTCAAGATACCCATGATTGCCGGAGCGGATACTACTCCACCCATCACCCATGCTGTACGTTTTAATGCTTCTCTTCTATTCATATAATGAATTTGAAATTTGACATTTAAATTTGAAATTTTTGATCGCGTAGAATTAAAGATTTTGTCTATTCAATTCTTTCACCGCGTAATCTACTGCACGGGCAGTCAGTGCCATGTACGTGAGCGATGGGTTCTGGCAGGCTGCTGAAGTCATTGCAGAGCCATCGGTTACGAATACGTTCTTACAGGCGTGAACCTGATTCCACTTGTTGAGGACAGACGTTTTCGGATCTTTACCCATACGGGCTGTTCCCATCTCGTGAATACCGAGACCTATACCGGTTTCTCTATCGTAAGTCGCGACATTCTTGAAGCCAGCTGCCGAGAGCATTTCCGCTGCATCGTTAGCCATGTCTTTACGCATCTTCAATTCATTTTCCTTGAAGCCTGCATCAAAGTTCAACACAGGAAGGCCGTACTTATCTTTTTTACTCTTGTCGATCGTTACTTTGTTGTCGTGGTAAGGCAGAATTTCTCCGAAGCCCTGGATACCGATTGTCCACTCACCTGGTTTTCCAACAGCTTCCTTGAGCGGTGCACCGATACTTAGTTCGCGCACAAGGCTTGTCCAGCCCTGGCGGCTTGCTCCACCCTGGTATCCAAATCCGCGAATGTAATCGCGCTTATCCTTTCCGATGTTTCTGTAACGTGGGATATACATGCCATTGGCTCTGCGACCAGAATAATATTGGTCTTCAAAACCGTCAACAGTAGCATTAGCTCCAGCAGCGAGCTGATGGTCCATAATATTATGACCGAGTTCTCCACTGTCATTTCCGAATCCATTCGGGAAACGATTGGAAATTGAGTTCAGCATGATGAAAGTCGAGCCGAACGTAGATGCGCACAAGAAGATCACTTTCGCAAAGTATTCCACCTGCTCGTTAGTCTCGGCATCAAGCACCTTAACTCCGGTAGCCTTACCAAGTTTTTCATCGTAAATGAGCTCATATACAATGGAGTTCGGTCTCAGGGTCATGTTTCCGGTTTTCTCGGCTGCTGGCAATGTCGATGACACACTGCTGAAGTATCCACCGTAAGGACATCCTCTGCTGCAAAGGTTTCTGTATTGACAAGTTCCGCGCTGGGGGCTGTGAGGAAGCGGTGCCGTAGCGTGCGCCACACGACCAATGGTGATGTAGCGACTCATTTTCTTCTCTACTTCGCTCTTAAAGTGCTTCTCCACGCAATTCAATTCCATTGCAGGAAGAAACTTGCCGTTTGGAAGCTGGTCGAGGTTATCGAGATTTCCGCTGACACCGATAAATTGTTCAACGTAATCATACCAGGGAGCGAGGTCGTTGTACCGGATCGGCCAGTCAACTGCGATTCCATCTTTCGCGTTGGCTTCAAAATCCATCGGACTCCAGCGATAGCTTTGGCGTCCCCACATGATGGAACGTCCGCCTACGTGATAGCCGCGCATCCAGTCGAAACGCTTTGTTTCGAGGTATGGATTTTCGAGATCGTTGACGAACCAGTGTTTGGTTGACTGACGGACTGTATATCCTGTTCTGTTTTGAACTCCTTGTTTTTCAAGATCTTCGCGAGTCGGGCGATCGGCAAATTCGAGGTCCCACGGATCTTTCGTTGCGGTTGGATACTCGGGGTGTTTTACCATCCTGCCGCGCTCCAATACTAATGTTTTTAATCCTTTTTCCGTGAGTTCTTTTGCAGCCCATCCTCCACTAATGCCTGTTCCTACTACAATTGCATCGAAGGTGTTTTTCTTTTGTGCGTCTTGGTTAAGGTACATGTTCAGAATAATGTTTGCTTAAATTTAAACGTTTGCATGAATTATTTCGCATGATTTGATATCAAAGGATAAAAAACATGTTTGGATTGGTGAAACTTGATTTCAGGGTGATTAACGCATAGACAACACGTATGGTATCCGCGTGTCAAAGATTAAACATAGAACTCGCGGGTTGTCAGAGTTCGGTAGGGAGAGTCCGCGGTCGACAGTCGGCAGACCACAGAAGAATCAGGCCAGATCCGTGGACTATGGACCGTGGACGGTGGACATTAGTACGTCTTGAAAGTCAACCGTTAGGAGGTGACAGAGTCCACGGTCGACAGTCGACAGACCACAGTGGAATTCAGACACAGCTGTGGACTATGGACCGTGGACCGTGGACATTTTAATCGTTGGAGAATTCGATACGGTCTAAGAAAGACTCTCACTCGACAATCTCAGCAAGTTCCATCCATCTCAGCGTTTTCGCTTCAACCTCGTCATTGATCTTCTGAATTTCAGCTGACCATTTTTGAAGTTGCTGATGATCGGTGGTGCCGCCATTGAGCAACTGGGCGATCTCTTCTTTCCTTGCTTCGAGCGTTTCAATTTCCTTTTGAAGCTTGTCGTATTCCTGTTTTTCCTTAAACGATGCTTTGCGTTTCTCCGTGACGGGTGCAGCTTCCACTTTCGGCTGTGGCTTTGGTGCAGACTTAGATGTCTTCATCGCCTCTTCCTCTTCGATCCAATCACGGTAGTCTGTGTAGTTTCCGTTGAACTGACGGATGTGTCCATCGCCTTCAAATACAAAAAGCTGATCCACCAGGTGATCCATGAAATATCGATCGTGCGACACGAGCACGAGGCAGCCTGAAAATTTCTCGAGGAAATCCTCAAGAACGTTCAGCGTGTCAATATCGAAGTCATTCGTTGGTTCATCCAAAATAAGGAAGTTTGGATTTGTCACGAGCAACTTCAGGAGTTGAAGACGCTTTTTCTCTCCCCCACTCAGCTTACTCACATAGTTGTATTGTTTCTCCGGAGGAAAAAGAAACGTATCTAGAAACTTAGATGCCGAAACCTGTGATCCATCGGAAAGCGTAATGAATTCCGCAATGGATTTCACTTCTTCGATCAGGCGATTGTTTGGGTTGAGGCTGATTGCTTCCTGCGTGAAATAACCGAATTTGGTCGTTACGCCCGGGATTACTTCGCCACTATCCGGCTTCAACTTCAGCGTGAGCATATCAAGGAAGGTCGACTTGCCCACACCATTCTTTCCTACGACACCTATGCGATCGTTCTTCTTGAAGACGTATGAAAAATCGTTCACGATCTTCTGATCGCCATACGATTTTGAAATATGCTCGACCTCGAGAATCTTCCCACCCTGACGCGCTTCTTTGATGTCAAGTTCAAGTTTCTCCTTCTTCAGATCCTGTGACGCTTTTTCTTTCAATTCATAAAAAGCATCAATTCTATATTTAGCTTTTGTTCCGCGGGCTTTCGGTTGCTTGCGCATCCACTCAAGCTCTTTCTTCAGAAGATTTCGTGCTTTCGATACTTCGACTTTGAGCATCTCCTCGCGCTCACTCTTCTTTTCAAGGAAGTAAGCGTAATTGCCTTTGTAGCGGAAAAGCTGACCGCGATCCAATTCAATGATTTCCGTTGCCACATTATCGAGGAAGTAGCGATCGTGCGTCACCATGATCAGTGTGATGTTCTGACCTGAAAGGAAATTTTCCAGCCATTCAATAGCCGTCAGGTCAAGATGGTTGGTAGGCTCATCCATAATGATGAGGTCAGGTTCCTGCAGCAGCAGCTGCGCCATAAAAATGCGCTTCTTCTGCCCGCCCGATAGTTCACTAAACTTTTTGTCGATATCAGGTACTCCGAGCTTTCCGATCACTTCCTGCACTTTCGCATCATAATCCCATGCTTTCAGTTCCTCCATACGCTCGAGCACGGCCTGCATGCGTTCAGGCGATGTGTCGGGATGGTGGAGGCAATCTTCGTATTCCTTCACCACTTTAGCGACTTCATTCGACTCGGAGAAAAGTACGTCTTTCACCGTTACGTTGTCGTCCACAGTCGGTTGTTGCGTGAGGAATCCAGTACGAATGCCCTGACGAACACTGACTTTACCGTTGTCTGGTTGTAGCTCCCCAGTCAGAATGCGGAGAAGTGTTGACTTGCCTACACCATTATTTCCAACTAAGGCGAATTTCTCGCCTTGTGAGATTCCAAGGGATATGTCTTTAAAAAGCCAGCGATCGTTAAAGGTCTTCGAGACCAATTCAGCAGAGAGATAGTTCAAGTGGTATGAATTAAGGGGGCAAAGGTAGGCGTTTTTTACTAAAGGCGGAGGGTAATTTCGAAGGCCGAAGGTATTTATGACGCGTTTAGGGTTGCCGGGAGGCGGGAGCCGGGAGCCGGGTGCCAGGTTGCCCGGGGAGCCAGGGACTCAGGGAGTCGTGAGGCTTACGATGGTTACAGGCTGCAAGCTTCAAGCTTCAAGCTGCAAGTCCGGAGTGCTCAGGAAAGCTATTTGAAAATGTCTAATGTAACTGTATACACTATTTCATTTGCGCTCACTGCTTGTAGCTTGAAGCTTGTAGCTTGCAGCCTTTTAAAAGGCATCGCACTCCCCTGGGCATAGCCAACCGATTTAGATCCACACGCTGGCATACTTTTTACTCCTCTTATTTCATGGAAAAGATAAAAAACGGGGATCCCGTGATCTATAAGGAACAAATGGGAACCATCTACGGTAAACCAAGAGAGAGCAAATACAGAGGTACGATGTACACTGTTAAGGTTGGCGATGATTATTTCAAAGCAACTCCAAGTGAATTGAAAGTGGCGAATGAGGAGCTGGGTAAGGCGTTCTCAAGATTCTAGCGCATTCAACTATATTTAAAATTTAAGATTTTAGATTTAAGATTTAAGATTTCTGGCAGCATCAAAACCTAAATCTTAAATTTTAAATCTTAAATCTTAAATGGCATTTAAAAGAGATGACCACCCCTGTACAGAATGATCATCTCCGTCCTAAACCCTTGATGCCAGTAATACTCCCCTCGGGAATCATAGTTACACCCAGGCGAAATTTAATTTCACATTGTAATTCTCTTAATATTTCCTGTTTCACCAGTGAGGACTCTAAACGTTTGTCATTAGCGCTACCGGGAAGCTCTTGCAGCAGTCTCCTACGGAGATGCGATTTTCACTATTATACACTTCGCCTGTAAAGACATTCTTCCAAACCGAAGGCGCGCCCTCCGGTAGAACTACTTCGTCATTGCTGTCGAGGTCTTCCGTGGCGGATTGGTTTTTGGCACGTAACGGCATCACCAATATTGCCCATTTCTCTTTATGCTTGCGTGCATAACTAACGGTGACCATGTCCTTGCCTGTCATTTGCAACGGCAGGTACTCTCCTTCGGAAAAGACAGTGGCGTTCTGTTTGCGGAAATTCAATGCCTTAGCGGTGACAAATAGCTTCTCCACACCTTCCAACCGATGGTCTTCTAGATAGGAAAATAGAACGGAATTACTCTCTGATTCTTTTGTACTGATCTCGTCAAGATACGCCTCACGCAACGTATAGTCTACTGGGCGCCTGTTATCCGGATCTACGAAGCTTAAGTCCCACAGACCCGCTCCCTGATAGGTGTCAGGAATTCCCGGTGATGTGATTTTGATAAGCGATTGAACCAATGAATATCGGTTCGAAAGCTTTACAACCTCTGTGAGGAATGGGATCAACGCTTTTACAAATTCACTTTCCGGAGCTAGTATCTGTCGAATGAAATCGAGACACGATTGTTCATACTCCTCGTTCGGTGCTGCCCAGTCGCTGTTTACTTTCGCCTCACGCAAAACTTTTACGTAGTAGGTCTGAACGCGTTCCCGAAACTCGTGCGTCACCTGAAAGTCTGCGGGAAAACCCCCGAAGATTGCCTGATAGATATAATACTCATCGTTCACCGTAGGCGCCAGCGTACCCTTTGAAGTTCTGCGCTTAAATTTCTGGTTTACAGTCATCCATTGCTTCACAAGGGCAATCCACTCGTCAGGAAAATCACATAATGCGTTCAACCGAAGCCTGGAATCTTCACCACGTTTTGTATCGTGTGTAGCTGTAGCGTTGAGTGAGTGTGGTGTCGATGCCTGTCGCTGCTGCATCTTACGATGAAACTCACTGATACTGATACCGAGTGATGAAGGAGCATCCCCCACCTCATCGTGCGAGATCAATGCGTTGTAGACATAAAACGTTGTGTCCTCCACTCCTTTCGCGGTGAGCGGACCAGTAAACTGCATCAGTCTTTGAAGAAAGACGAGAACGTTGTTCGAATCTACACCCGACTCCACGTTCGTAAACAAAGATTGCAAATAGCCCAACTCGTTGCCGAGCCCCGCGTTGACCTTCACCGCTTTCTCGAACGCTTCTTTCAAGACTTTAAGTTCCTCATCTTTGACAGGAATGGATTCCGGATAAATCCGGTATACCGGCAGCGCTACCATGAAGGCAGCCAACGCTTCACGAACTTCTGATTCCGTAAATTTACCCTCCAGGTTCAGCGCCATAAACAACCGAACAAGATTATCCCACTCACCCTGCATGTATTTTTCGAGGATCATCTGCTTGTTCTTTCGCACAAGCTCCTTGTACGGAGGAAGATCCGGAACGAGGTCTTTGTAAAATGACACGAGCTTCTTTGCACCATTTCGGTTTGTCATCAACTGACTCGCGAATGAAAGAAATTCATATCCGCTGGTTCCCTCGAGTGGCCAGCTTGATGGAATCTGTTCTTTCGACTCAAGAATTTTTTCCGCGATGATGTAGCAATCTTTTCCAAACAAAGTTCTGAGACGCTGCAGGTAAGTGGCAGGATCGCGCAGCCCATCAATGTGATCGACACGAACGCCCTGGATCAGCCCCTCTTTATACAATTGATACAGAAACGTATGATACTCGTCAAATACTTCCTGGTCTTCCATGCGAAGACAAATCAACTCATTTACGGTAAAGAACCTCCGATAGCCCATCTCCATCTCAGATTCCTTCCAAAAGCAGAGAACATAGAATTGGTTATTCAGAATCTCCTTCAGCCGCTCAGAACTTTCATTGACGCGGTCAATCCCCTGCAGAACCTTGGTAAGCAGTCCATTATCGCTTTGAAGCTTTTGAAGCCAATCGCGTTTTGTTTGCTGCCAGCTTTTTAAATCGTTCTGATATGAGGGTGGCTTCAACGATGGCTCAATCCGCTCATATGCCGTTACCGACAGTGGATACGATGTTTGAAAGTAATCAACGGTAATTCCATTTTCGGTCAGGCCAAGTTTAATCTCCTTGCCGATGATACACTCCTCAAGCGTCTTGCCTAAAAAGGGTACCTGAACTTTGCCCTTGAGTTTTTCAGAATGGTGATCCCAGAGGATATCAAAATACTTGGCGTATGACGAGTGTTGGCCACGCTCAAGCACATCCATGAGCCGATAGTTATCCGTATGAAAGGCCATGTGATTTGGCACAATATCCTGCACCCACGACATTTTCTTCTCCTGCACTTTTTTTATAAGCGCACGGAATTCATCGAGCGTACCAATCTCGGGATTAATAACGTGCGGATCAGTTGTGTCATAACCATGCATGCTGCCCGGTGTTGCTCTGAGGATCGGTGCTGCATAAATGGTTGTTATCCCGAGATCATGAATATAGTCGAGAATTTCCTCAAGATGTCCGAAGTTAAATTCTTTATGTAACTGAACTCGATAGGTTGACGCTGGTATAATCATCTTTCTAAAACTCAAAAAGCTGTACAGATTGTGAATTCATTGGAACAGGCTCATCACCGTCAATAGGATGCGGCTTGAAGTCGAGTGGACCACCCCACTGTTTTGACGATGAATCAAATATTTTTTTAATGGTAAACGGAAACGGCTGCATGAACCTTGAGGCATCCTTGCTAAAGTTCAGTGCAACGATCAATTCCTTTCCGTCATGATAACGTTGAAACAAAACAACATTGGAGTCAGGTGAGGGAAGCATCGTGAGTGACGACCGCTCAAATGACTGCAAGGCTTTAAGCGATTTCCGAAGCTTGATCAAGTGCTTATAATATTTGAAGAGAATAGCCCCATCGCCATCGTTGTATTTCCACGACAGCTTACACTTGTTGAACGTGTCTTCACTTTGCGGATCAGGCACTTCTTCTGTCCAGTTAAAGTATGAGAATTCTTTTTTGCGTCCTTCCCGTACCAGCTTCACCAGATTTTCATCCGTATGACTGATAAAATATTGAAACGGATTTTTCTCGCCATACTCTTCGCCCATAAACAACATCGGCACGTGTGGCGAGAGAATATAGGCAGCGGCAGCGAGTTTCAATCCTTCCAGCGAAAGCTGTGTTGATATCCGATCACCTGCGAGGCGGTTTCCAACCTGGTCGTGATTCTGTGCAAACACTACGAACTGATTGTATGGATTTTTTGGTGCGAGCCCGAAGCTTTTTTTACGGTGGATCGAATACTCGCCCGTATACACGTATGAATTCTTCAACGAACGGATCAGATGGGACGGCTTACCGAAATCCTCATAGTATCCATCCACTTCACCGGTCAGCAAGGAATGCAGGGCGTGATGATATTCGTCAATCCATTGGCCATCGAGACCGTAACCACCAACGTCTGGTGAGTTGATGTATCTCGGATTATTGAGATCAAACTCCGCAATCAATACTTTCTTTCGACCCGTTTCCGCCTCCAGCGCGCGGACCTTCTCGCGCAGTTCATCGATGAAGTGCTTCGCGCTGAAATCCCAGATGGCATGCACCGCATCTAAACGAAGTCCATCGATGTGAAATTCATCGAGCCACATCAGTGCATTCTGCCAGTAGTAGTTTCTTACACCATCACAATGCGCATCGTCATAGTTAATTGCACTTCCCCAGCCGGTCTTATATTTCTCGGTGAAGTACGGACCAAACTCAGAAAAATAGTTTCCTTCCGGGCCTTCATGATTATACACAACGTCCAGGATAACAGCGATGCCGTATTTATGTGCTTCGTTCACTAACCGTTTCAAACCTTGCGGGCCACCATAGGTATTTTGAACAGCGAACGGATAGACGCCATCATATCCCCAGTTTCTATTGCCGGGAAATTGGGAAAGCGGCATTAACTCGATCGTGTTAACGCCTAGCTCTTTTAAATACTCAAGCTTTGAGACGACACCATCGAAAGTTCCCTCTTGCGTGAACGTTCCCACGTGAAGTTCGTATTGGACCATTTCTCCAAGCGAAAGACCTTTCCAATGCCCGTCTTTCCATTGAAAGTTTCGATCCAGTACTTCTGAGGGACCATGGACACTTTCCGGTTGAGAACAAGATGCGGGATCGGGAAGTATCTTATCGCCATCGATCCTGTATTTGTATCTCGAACCCGCTGACACTGAATCAGCAGTAACAGACCAATAGCCAAATTCATCCTTGTTCATCGCGATAAACTTGTTGTCGATCGCTACTTCCATCGTTGATTTTTCCGGAGCCCAGACCACGAAACGTGTTTTGTTTCCACTCTCCGCAAACGCTCCCACCCTGGGAAATTCTAGTCGCATGTAATAAGGTTTGATAAAGTCTCACCTGTTTATAAAAATAGTACCGACCCCTAAATTCCATAAAGGGGATTTGAATACCTTGAGATTAAAGAAGTGCATGCCTTACCTCCCACAGCTTGACAATGCATTTCAGAAATTGTGCGTGCGTGATTGTCATCCTTCCAGCCGAAGCTTGGATTCACAGCAACTTGCATTAGCCATGGAATGAAAGTTTTACGCTGATTACAGTTAAAGGATTAGGTGGGTATGGCGACACAGCAGATTGATAGCAGGCATTTGGTACTCTGTTTCCAGATTCATCAGCCGAAGCGACTGGCAGGATATAACAATGATAACACGGCCATGACCGCGGAGGAACTGGATCTGGACATCATGCAACGCGTAGCAAGAAACTGTTACATCCCGACTAACACATTGCTGCTACGCCTGGTAGAGCAGTATCCAACGATCAAACTTTCTTTTTCCATCTCTGGTCTTGCACTTGAACAAATGGAAGCGTATGCACCAGAGGCACTCGAAAGTTTTAAGAAGCTGGCAGCAACGGGATCCGTGGACTTTATCGCAGAACCGTATTACCATTCGCTTGCCTTCATCCTGGACAGCGATGAATTCGAAATACAAGTTCTTCAACATGTAGAAAAAATTATCGAGCACTTCGGAATTCGTCCGGCCGTGTTCAAGAATACCAACCTCATTTATAACGATGACATCGGGCGAAGAATCCACATGATGGGATTCGAGGGCGTCTTGACGGAAGGATGCGAGCGAGGACTGCGACAGAATCGTAGCCAGACGCTCTACGAACACCGCGACAACAATGGGCTTAAAATACTGATGCGCCACCAGGCGCTGAGTGACGATATTGCATTTCGTGTAGGCAAAAGTTATTGGGATATTACAGCTGACAAATTCATGTCATGGCTTGAAGCGATGCCTGAAAACGAAAACCTCCTGACGCTGTGTGTCGACTACGAAACGTTTGGCGAACACAACACTGCAGACTCCGGAGTATTCGGTTTCCTCGAGCATTTGTTACTGATGCTTGCTATACAAAACACGTATAAGATGATGACCGCCTCGGAGGTTGTCCATCGTTATAAGGCTGAGCGGGCCATCTCCATCCCGGATTACATCGCAGTAGCCGGAAGCGATTTATCAGACTGGGTCGGAAACGATCGTCAACGGGAAGCCTTCAGTGCGATGATTGCACTCGAACAGGTTGTGAAACGAAAAGGCGATCCGGAGCTCATCACCCTGTGGAAATTATTGCAAGCCTCTGACCACTTTTACTATATGTCTGACAAAGCGGAAGGTGCTAACAGCCTATCTCCGTGTGAATCTCCTCAAAAAGCGTTCGACTGCTATATGGCATGCGTTCAGTATATCAACGACAAGATTGCTGATCCGATGTTCGATGGAGCAACCGACAAACACAATGAAGGGATGGAGGCCGAAAGGCGAAATCTCAACACACCGTTGTGGGCGCTTAGGCTTGAATCGAGGACCGGGCCAATCACATAACACATAACTAATAAGTATTACTGTATATGAAAATTTATCCGGGTAGCCCGTATCCGCTGGGCGCCACTGTGACTCCTGAAGGAGTAAACTTTGCACTTTATGCCGACAATGCCACAGCCGTTGAACTTTGCTTGTTTGATGAGGCTCATGGTAAATCTGAGGTGACTAAGATCCCAATTAAAGAAAGATCTCATCAGATCTGGCACGTGCTGTTACCTGAAGTAAAGGCGGGCCAACTCTACGGCTACCGGGTTCATGGAACATACAATCCTTCCGAAGGTCATCGATACAACCCGAATAAACTTCTCATCGATCCCTATGCGAAAGCAATTGCCGGAACAATCAAATGGAGTGATGCTTTATTTGGATATGAGGTAGGCAATCCTGATGAAGATCTTAAGATGAGTGACATGGACAGCGCGCCTTTCATTCCGAAAAGTGTTGTCATCGATGGTGGCTTTGACTGGGGCAATGACAAGCCATTGCGCCTTCCTTATCACAAATCGATTATTTATGAAACGCACCTCAAAGGATTTACAATGATGCATCCGGAAATCCCGGAGGGCATCCGCGGGACGTATGCAGGAATGACCCACCCGGTGGCCATCAACTATTTAAAAGAGCTCGGTGTTACTGCCGTTGAACTCATGCCCGTGCACCATTTTGTTAATGACCGTCACTTGCAGGAGAAAGGTCTTTCAAATTATTGGGGATACAACACCATCGGATTCTTCGCCCCGGATGCACGATATGCCAGCAGTGGCGTGAATGGCGAACAGGTGCATGAATTCAAAACACTTGTGAAAACACTTCATGAAGCTGGGATTGAAATCATCCTCGATGTAGTTTACAACCATACCGCTGAGGGTAATCACATGGGCCCAACCTTGTCGTTTAAAGGAATCGATAACGCCTCATACTACCGCCTCATGGACGACAAGCGTTACTACAATGATTATACAGGAACCGGCAATACGTTGAATGCGAACTTGCCTAATGTGCTTCGCCTGATGATGGATAGTCTTCGGTATTGGATACTTGAAATGCATGTCGATGGATTCCGCTTTGACCTGGC
Organism: Chryseosolibacter sp.; assembly: GCA_036402115.1. Taxonomy (GTDB): domain Bacteria; phylum Bacteroidota; class Bacteroidia; order Cytophagales; family Cyclobacteriaceae; genus Chryseosolibacter. The sequence goes on along the minus strand of DASWTM010000297.1, from coordinate 40,889 downwards.
TGCAACCCTGGCGCGCGAGCTTCATGAAGTCGATCGCTTGAGTGCTTTCTTTGATATTATTCACCAGGATCCGGTGATCTCACAAGTAAAGTTGATCGCAGAGCCGTGGGACATTGGGGAAGGGGGATACCAGGTGGGAAAATTTCCTCCCGGATGGGTTGAGTGGAACGGCAAGTACCGCGACTGCATTCGCGACTTCTGGCGTGGTGCCGATAGTATGCTTGGTGAATTTGCCTTGCGCTTCACTGGAAGCCCGGACCTATATGAAGGCGACTATCGGAGGCCGACTGCAAGTGTAAACTTTATTACTGCCCACGATGGTTTCACGCTGAATGACCTAGTTTCGTACAACGAAAAACACAACGAAGCCAACGGTGAGGACAACAAGGACGGAGAGAGTCATAACCGTTCGTGGAACTGTGGCGTGGAAGGTGAGACAGAAGATCCTGAAATTCTCAAACTCCGTGCGAAGCAAAAGCGCAACCTACTGACTACGCTATTTCTATCACAAGGTGTACCAATGCTGGTAGCTGGCGATGAAATTAGCCGCACGCAGAAAGGAAACAACAATGCCTATTGCCAGGACAACGAAATCTCGTGGTTGAACTGGGACAAAGCAGACAAGTCGCTGCTTGCCTTTACGCAGAAACTCATTCATTTGAGAACATCTCACCCTGTATTCTGCCGCAGACGTTGGTTTCAGGGACAACCGATCAAAGGAAGTAAGGTCGAAGACATAGCCTGGTTCTCTCCGGATGGTGTGGAGATGAACGAAGAACATTGGAACGTAGGATACGCGAAGTCGTTGGGAATTTATCTCAATGGCCTCGGCATTCATTGGACTGATCCAAAAGGTCAACGCATCACAGACGACAGTTTCTACGTGATCTTCAACGCTCATCACGAGCCCCTAGCCTTCACGTTGCCGGAAGCAAAATACGGCAAACACTGGACAAAGATCATCGACACCAGCGTAGAGGATGTCGAAGACAAGGAATCATATGAAGCCGGAGAAACGGTGGAAGTTGATGGAAGGTCGGTAGTGGTGTTGCACTATCCGATTAAAAAATAAATTCCAATGATCAATGATCAAATCACAAATAGAGTAGCGGTAGGGTGAAAGGATAGTCTTCGCGGGGCGGTTTCGGGTTTGTTTATAGTTTGTGGTTTGGAGTTTGTGGTTCCGGATCTATAGGGACGTAACTAATCGTTCGGTGTTTGGAATTTGAGATTTGGTTATTGGTTATTGGAATTTTGGGTTCAAAATATTACTACATGAATAAAAAACGCTCTTCAGGCATCCTCCTCTCGATTACTTCTCTCCCATCACCTTTTGGTATTGGTGACCTGGGAAATCAGGCGTTTGCGTTTGCGGATTTTTTGAATAGGTCGGGACAGAAGTATTGGCAGATTCTTCCGCTGACGCCTATTGATGCAGCGCAGTCTTTTTCTCCATATAGTTCGGTGTCGAGTATGGCTGGAAATATCTGGCTGATCAGTCCGGAGAAGTTATTTGAGGAGGGATACCTGGCGAAAGATGACCTCAATGAGGTGAAAATTACTACATCGGACAAAGTCAATTATGCGAAGGCAATTCAGCATAAGTCGAAGCTGTTTTCGAAGGCGTTCAAAAATATGAAGTCGCAGCGAAAGGCAGCGTTTGAAGCGTTTTGTGATCGCGAAGCCCATTGGCTGGATGACTATGCATTGTACTCAGCCCTGAAGTCTGCACATAAGAACAAGCCATGGCACGAATGGCCTGACTCGTTCAAACTTCGGAACCTCAAGAGCCTGCTGAAATTTTCAGCAGAGAATCAGGAAGAGATCACGTATACGAAGTGGCTGCAGTTTATATTCTTTCATCAATGGAAGAACCTGAAGCGTTACTGCAATGACTTGAATATTGATATCCTCGGAGATCTGCCATTTTATGTGAGCTACGATTCGGTCGATGTCTGGTCTCGCCAGGAGATTTTTAAATTAAATAAAAACGGTTCGATAGCGGGGGTTGCCGGGGTTCCTCCTGACTATTTTAATGAAGATGGACAGCTATGGGGCATGCCGGTGTATCGATGGGATGTACTGAGAGATCAGGGCTATGACTGGTGGATGAAACGGATTCGCAAGAATATGGAGTTGGTGGATGTGTTGCGTCTCGATCATTTTCGCGCATTCGCGGATTTCTGGGAAGTGCCCGCGAAGGAAAAAACTGCGGTGCGCGGTGAGTGGAAACTTGGTCCGGGAGAACATTTCTTTTCTGTGCTGAAACAAGAGTTCGGCAAATTACCTTTTGTTGCCGAAGATCTTGGCGATATCAGTGAAGCGGTGCACAAACTTCGCCTTCATTTCAAACTGCCAGGGATGAAAGTGCTGCAGTTTGCATTTGGCGATACGATGGCGGAGTCTGATCATATTCCGCACAACTACAAAACAGATTTTGTCGCATACACCGGCACGCATGACAACAACACAACCGTGGGTTGGTACCGAAAAGAATTAAAAGATAAAATCCGGGAGCAAGTGCGGAGTTACGCAAACACCAATGTATCCGAAAAAAATATCCATGAAGTTTTGATCCGGATGGCGTATGCTTCAGTGGCAAAGACTGCTATTATCCCGATGCAGGATGTATTAGGGCTGGATGAGAATTCACGGATGAATGTTCCAGCATCCACGAGTAAGAACTGGCAGTGGAGGTTGAGTGGGGAGATAGCGTTCGAGAAGGAAGAGTTGTGGTTGAGGCAGTTGTGTGCGTTGTACGGTAGGATCTAGTGTCACCGGCTGGAGTGTGAACTTCAACGTGATTAAATGCAGGGTTAACGCAAAGGTTACGTAATGCAACAGTGCTGCTCAACGGGGAGAATCGAGATCGCGGCTTATCTCACGCAGAGGGCATCTCAAACGCTAAGGGCGCAAAGAGGGAGTAGTCGCGCTGGCGCTTGGAATGAGGGAGTGCGAACTGCAAAGGAAATAAATGCAGGGTTAACGCGGAGGATACGTAATGCAACAGTACTGCCCAGCGTTGAGAATCGAGATTGAAGGTTATCACGCTCACGGGGCATCTCAGACGCGAAGAGCGCAAAGAGCTGGTAGTCGCGCTGGCGCTTGGATTAAATGAGCAAGACTTTATCGGGGGGAGAATAATCGAATATAGAAACGAAAACACCGGGTGCTTGCCTCGGTTTCTTTCAAAAAATCCTCCGCGTTGCTCCGCGCTTCTCCGTGCTCTCCGCGGTTTGAATTCGGTATTTTCTCCACGCGAGTGTAGGCGCTCTTAATGAGTGAGAGTCCACGGTCGACAGCGATGCTGTGGACCATCGACTGTGGACTGTGGACACTTTACGTATTCTGCAGGTTGAGGGTGAAGACCGGTCTTCCCTCCTCTTTAATAATGCGGTTTGTAAAACGGTTGCCGAACATTCTAAAGATTCCGTCTTTGCTGTTCTTCAGGACTGCAATCAGACCTGCGTTTACCTTTTCTGCGTACTCGCTGATGACTTCTGAAGGTTCATCGCCATCGAGGATCGTCACAGAAAATTTCGGAACGCCTGCAATGGTTGCCATGCGCGTGAAGTATTCATCAAGAATAAGATTGGATTCACGCTTACGATCCCGCACATGGACAAGATGCACATGCGAGTTGAAGCAACTCCAGATTTTTTTCAACTGATCAAGTCCGTCAGCGACCTGGTTGTCGGTGATGACACTTACAGCAACAACGATGTTGTCAAACTCAGTGATGGAAAAACCATCGCGAACCGACAGTACAGGCACGGAAGCAACCTTAATGGCCTGCTCGGTATGGTTGCCGAGGAAAACTTCTTTGGCGTTTTCTTCGCCTGAGGTTCCCATCACGACCAGATCGATATCGGACTGACTCATCAGTGCATCGATACCTGACTTAAATTTAGCGTCAATCACGGCCGTCTCGAACTTCACTCCATCAGTCGCGTATTTGAGCACGAGCTGTTCCAGTTGCTCCTTTTTTGTCTGCAGAAGCTGAAGCGTGAACGCATTTTCTTCATCGTCTTCAGCAAGGTTCACTTCACCTGAAGCCGAGAAAGTCGACCCGAGTGGATGACGCGTGAAGTTCACCAGGCTAACCGTTGCACCACAACGTTTTGCAATTTCAACCGCCAGTTGAACACCGAGTTCAGCGGTTGCAGTAAGATCAGTAGGGACAAGTATTTTTTTCATTTTGATAGGGCGCAGTACAAGCACCATCATCAATTGATAAAACTTGAACCAAGGGTAAAATGATGAAATTGACGTAAGGATGAGGTGAAATCTACCCGCAGCCGGATAAAAACAAAAAAGCCCCCGCGGGTTGCGGAGGCTTATTTTGAAAAGTGATGATCTATTAATTCGCTAACCTTACGTTAACGGCATTTAAACCTTTCTTTCCTTCTTTCAGTTCGAATGTAACTTCATCCTTTTCACGGATGCTGTCAACCAAAAGACCTGATACATGGACAAAGTACTCTTGTCCTGTTGCTGTCTCTTTCACGAAGCCAAAACCTTTAGTTTCGTTAAAGAATTTTACTGTTCCTACTTTCATTTGATGTAATTATAAAAAATAATCGTCAAAGATACGGGAATAAGTCGGCCTTGCAATAGCCGGTTGAAAATTTCATAAAAGTATGATAACCCTGCCAGGGATTGAAATGTCGTGTTTGGTAACGAATGCGAATTTTTTGAACCCGGTTCGTCACTCGTCATCCGTTATTCGTCATTTGTGTCCCGCTGTGTTTGGAAAGCTTTCCCGTCAATTCCTATCTTCGGCCAACAACAAACGAATAACATCTATGAAAAGAAAAGCAACCGCAGTATGGAAAGGCTCCGGCAAAGAAGGTGCTGGAACGCTGACCACTCAAAGCACAACACTTAATAAGACACAATACTCCTTCAATTCACGCTTCGCAGAAGGGGTAGGCACTAACCCTGAAGAACTTGTGGCTGCGGCTCATGCCGGATGTTTCAGCATGAAGCTTAGCTTTGTGATTGGCGAAGCAGGATTTACACCGGAAGAAATCACTACAGACTGCGCGATTACGCTGGACAATGGTGCCATCACCAGTTCTCACCTGGTGCTGAAAGCGAAAGTACCTGGAATCAGTAAAGAGAAATTCCAGGCTTGTGCTGACGATGCGAAAAAGAATTGCCCGATCTCAAAACTTCTTAACACGAACATCACGTTAGAGGCAACGCTCATTTAATATAGAATCCGAGGCTTGAAAAGTTGAATGCAAATTGCTCAACTTTTCAAGCTATTGTTAAAACACCCTTCCCCATTCCTGTCTTTTTTATGGGAAGTTTGCTGTAGACCGCCTTCCACATCGATTTTCAAAATTCTGCGTGCGCCACATCGCATATGATGATTTCGGCTTTTGACGATCATCATTCGATTGTTTCTTATGTGGGAAGTGCATGTCGCTCAACCGCATGACCTAAAATTTCGCCCTGATCTCCGGGATTTCCACTACCACTGACACATTGCTCCAGCTGGTCGGCACGCGTTTTTTATAATTCATTGACTCAAACACTATCCAAGCGGCTGTATTGGGAGTGTGGGCATCCCGGGCAACCGGCAAGCTTGTTAACGATAACATAAACTAAAACACCAATTGAAAAACTGTTTACCCTACTTTAACCTGTTCGTGGCATGAGAGTCTTGATGTTTGGATGGGAGTTTCCACCGCACATTTCCGGAGGTCTGGGAACTGCCTGTCATGGTTTGACGAATTCACTTAGTCAGGAGAACATCGATGTGCTCTTTGTCGTCCCTAAATTGCATGGGGGCGAATCTGCAGAGCGGACGAGTTTCATCAACGCCAGTGATGTACCCATCGAAAGAGAAGGCAGCATCGAGCGCTACGTATCACGCACCGCTGTTGACGCTGAAACTCGCAAGAATTTGTATCAGGTCATCCGTAAAAATGACCGTATCCGCCAAATCGAAGTTCCCTCTAGTCTATCACCGTATCGTTCCCCTTCGTTTGGGGAAAGTTCATCCGATATCGAGCATTGGAATTATCCAATCGGATCCGAAGCGCGCGACACTACTCCTAAGCGCATGACGCAACTGGATGAACATACAAGCACAGAAGAAAAGGTAATCGAGAAAAAAAATATCGTAGCGTCTTATAAGTTTTCTGGCTCCTATGGACCGAATCTTCTTGAAGAAGTAAGACGTTATGCACAGGTTGGTGCGGAGATCGCGAGCAAGTTCGAGTTCGATGTGATCCATGCGCACGACTGGATGACTTACCTCGCAGGCATCGCAGCCAAAAAGGTAAGTGGCAAACCATTGGTGGTTCATGTTCATGCTACAGAATACGACCGCTCTGGCGAACAAGTAGACACACAGGTTCGGGCTATCGAACAACAGGGTATGGCAGAGGCAGACTGCGTTGTTACGGTAAGCAACTGGACCAAGAAAATAACGGTAACAAAATACAACATCGCGGAGGAGAAAGTCCAGGTGGTTCACAACGGAATCATTCCTAAAATTCCATCTGCAAAATTATTCTCGCCTCCACCGGTCGGATCGCACATTGTGACGTTTCTTGGTCGGATCACGCATCAGAAAGGACCATTGTATTTTGTTGAGGCAGCTCGCAAAGTATTGGATCGGATTCCGGATGCACATTTTGTTGTGGCCGGCTCGGGAGATCTTTTGCCTTTAATGATCGAGCGTATCGCTCAGCTTAGGATGTCCTCTCACTTCCACTTTACAGGATTCCTTCGCGGGAAGGACATTGACAAAGTGTGGTCAATGTCCAATGTCTACGTGATGCCTTCGGTCAGTGAACCATTTGGAATTGCCCCGCTCGAAGCGATTCAGGCGGGAGTACCGGTCATCATTTCGAATCAATCCGGTGTGGCTGAGGTAATGCCACATGCGATCAAAGTTGATTTCTGGGATACACATGAGCTCGCAGCTGCGATCTGCAGTGTATTGCGTTACAAGAGTTTGTCGATGACGCTCGCGGCCAACAGTGCCAAAGAAATCGAAGAAATTACCTGGGATTCTGCTGCTAAAAAATTAACCCAACTATACCATGGACTTACTGAAAACCAACGCTGCGCCTAAGAAGAATTTAGTGCTGTATTTTCAAGTGCATCAGCCAAAACGACTGAGCAACCTGAGATTTTTCGATATCGGTGCCAGTCATCCGGTTTACTACAATGACATGGATCGCGAGATCATCGAGCGCGTGTCGCATGAGAACTATCTCCCGACTAACAAGTTGCTATTGAAGCTCATTAAGAAAAATCCGGAAATCCGCCTTTCATTTTCATTGTCGGGCGTGATCATGGAACAACTTGAGCGCTATGCGCCCGAGGTTTTGTTAAGCTTCCGCCAGCTGGCAGAAACCGGAGCCGTTGAGTTTTTGTCCGAGACATACTACCACTCACTGGCCTGTATGCTCCCGGGCAAGGAGTTTGAAATCCAGGTATTAAAGCATGCTGAAAAACTGTATCAGCATTTTGGCGTCCGTCCATCGGTGTTCAGAAATACAGAGTTGATCTATAATGACGAGATTGGCAAGAAGATCAGCAGGCTTGGCTACCTGGGCGTAATTACGGATGGTGTTGAGCGTGTGCTGCAGGGACGAACACCAAACCACGTCTTCCAACATCCTGAACAAGAGAATCTGAAAATCCTTCTGAGAAATTATCGTCTGAGCGATGACATTGCGTTCCGTTTTTCATCAGAAGGAAAAATCCTGACATCCGACAAATATCTTTCATGGCTGAACGGACTTCCATCACACGAAGAGGTGATAACGCTGGGCATGGACTACGAGACGTTCGGTGAGCACCAGAAGAAAGAAACCGGGATCTTTAAGTTTCTCGAAGAGATATTGACAAAACTCGCCAAGAGCAATACATTTCAGTTGATGACACCTTCACAGGCTGTCATCGCTACAAAGGCGCAAAGCATACTAAATGTTCCTTATTTCATTTCATGGGCTGACCAGGAAAGAGATCTTTCTGCATGGCTTGGAAATGAAATGCAACGTGATGCATTTGACACATTACAAGCATTGGAGTTTGACGTGAAGAACACAAACGATCCTGCGATCCTTGAGACCTGGAGAAATCTTCAGACAAGTGATCACTTGTATTATATGTCGACCAAAAAAGGTGGTGATGGAACGGTACATAATTACTTCAGCCCATACCCGTCTCCTTACGAGGCGTTCATAAATTACATGAATGTTTTGACTGATTTCACCATGCGCGTAAAGATCGCAAAAGCCGGAAACACTGTTTTCCACGACACCCATCCTGCAAAAGCAGAAGTGGAGCGTCAGGTGCAGGCGGTCGGGACACGAATGACTATGCTTTCAACCCATTAACCAAGGGGCCCAAACCCTAAACCAACGGAAAGGCTATACGAGAGTATGGCCTTTCTTATTTTGTTTCCTTTCTTCCGCTGATCTCGCGGACGGCTTGCAGCAATGGTTTTAATGAATCGTGCGGATTCTCGTCATCAAAGCCATGTGAATATGATTTGTCTTTGCCTGTTGTCAACGTTAACGTCCCATGCATCGCGGCATCGGAAGCGCGCTTCATCGTTGGTGAAGGCAAGCTTTCGATTTCGCTTACTTTAATTGATTTGGCAATGTCCATCAATTTCACCCACTCTTCCTTTTCGAGTTTTCGCGAGAAGTTAGTGGCCGGCTTCTCACCACGCACATCATGGATCAGCACATGGACACTGTCAGGATTCACGCGTACATGTTCTTCATAGCCGCGAGCGATCTTACTGAACTCGATTTCCTTGATGTCGAGCTTACTTTGTGCCCATAGCAGCGTACAGCAAAGCAGCAGTAAACCAATACTTAATTTCTTCATGTGAGGTATCATTACAAATGCAGTACCAAATGCATTTACCGCAAAGGCGCTGAGACGCGGAGGAGCGCAGAGGATATTTTGGGTGACTCGCTACTCATTGATTAAAACGCGGTGCACGAAGTACATACGCACCATCTCTGCTTTAGCCGATTAGGGAGCACCGCACCGATTGTAACCCCCGGCTTAAGCCGGGGGTTACTTGACGAAGAGAAAGGCGCCTAAAGCCGGACATCGGGACCTGACGCTGACTGGGTAAAGTTTCCTGTCGATGTGTCCCCGCATTTTAAAGTTCCTGAGTCGCGACCATAGAGAAATGGCTCGCTAACCATTGATCAAAGTGAGTCGCAGGAAGTACATACGCTCGAACTCGGCTTTAGCCGATTACCGAGCACCGAACCGATTATAACCCCCGGCTTAAGCCGGGGGTTGCTTGACACGAGAGAGTCGGCTAAAGCCTCATACTTTCGTCCCTGAAATAATAGAGACTGGTTGAATTCCGTCCCTCATTTGCATCCCTTTCCAACCAGTTCCTAATGACTAATGCCTAATGACCAGTGACCTTTAATTCCAGCGCAGTTCTTTGGTTTTTGCTTTTTCTTTGATGGCTTTGATCATGGAGGCATCGAGCATTGACTCTTGCCCTGAGGCTGCACTTTTTTCCGCGAGGTATACTCTCCTTTTTTCGCTGAGGGTTTGGATTTCTTTCTGAATGCGTTCGCGTTCGGAAGATTTCTGCTTCACATAGGCCTTGCGTTGTTCCACCGACATGCGCTTCATTTCTTCGGGCAAGTATTCGGCTTCGGCCTCTCCTACCACTTTCTCATTGTCTTTCGCAGCATCTACAAGATCCCACGATGAACTCTTGTAGGCGTGTGTACTTTTGGAGATGGCACGTTCAGCTTTGTTCGAACTACCGTAGCGTGCGGCATTGCTGTCCTGAGTTTCTTGCTGTTGCTTTTTGTAGGCTCCGGATCTACCATAATAAACATAGGTATCATTCAATTGGCTGTTCAATGCATCGATTCTGTCATCATAAGGTGATGGAACGAAAACGGTGCGTCTGTCCTGTTCGATGCTCATGTAGCTTCCACCAGTGAGATCTGCTCCACGCTTCCATGACGTTTCGACTCCTTCATTAAATGCACCGCAAAAGATCGAATTGACAACCACATCTTTTTCCCTTGCAAGCTCACAGGCAAGCTGATAAGGAATAGGACCTTGTGTGAAGGGCTCGTTGCCGGCAATGAAGATCATCTTGAGATCAGCTTTTGACTCTGACCAATCCAATTGTTTTAGCGAAGTTCGGATGACGTATCCACAATACTCACTTCCCCCATTGGTTGTAAGCGAAAAAAGCTTTTCAGATATCAGATCCAAATCGCTCGTTAAGCCACTCACCTGGCGAACGTAGCCTTCGGATGAAGGAAGTCCATCATTACCGTATTCGTACAACGCGATTTTTATGGAGGGACGTTTTCCGTCTTTGCATTTGGCCCCGGCCAGTTCATTCACGATCTTCCAAAGCTGAGATTTTGCCTGATCGATGAGGCCATCCATGCTATTACTAGTGTCGAGGAGTAGTGCAAGCATAATGCTTTGTTCTTCACCGGTTTTCTCTTCCGTTGCTCCGGCAGTTGTAACGGCAAAAGTTGAAAGTATGATCAGCGATACCCAAAACCTTTTCATGGTGATTTTTATGGTTTTCATGTCAGTTTGTTTTTTGACAATATTCACGGTAAGAATCTGTAAATGATTGTGAGACTTAGTGAACATCGCCTGCGACTGAGTGAAATCGCTGGCTGACCTCGCGACCCAGGATTTCTATCCTTTCAGGGCGAAAACCCGTTAAAATAAAATGGGTAAATTGCCCTCACATGTTCAAAAAGGCTATTTTTCTATTTGGTCTCGTTTTCCTGGCGGCATTTTTCTGTTATAGCCAGGGTGAAAAGAAATCATCTGAGCGTTACCAGGACTACAAGTCGAAGCTCAGTAATGAGAGCCCTGCTGTTCTACTGCAGGAGGCGGAGGCGCTGAAGACCTCCGCTCCAGGGAAGGCCCTCGATAAAGTTCGTGAGGCACTTGGGTTGAGTCTTGCGGGAAAAGACTTGTTTCATGAAGCAAAGTGTTATGTGGTCCTTGGCGAGATCAACGAGTCGATTGAAGAATGGAAGCTGGCGATGCAGAACTATAATATTGCCTATGACAAGCTAAAAAGGAAGCATAAGACATCAACGGAGTTCACGCGAACCATCTCAGGGCTCGCGAACAGTTATCGAAAATTGGGAAACTATTCAGAAGCGTTGAAAGCATACGATGAATTGCTTGCTATGAACCTTTCCGCGGAGGAGCGTTCCAATGCCCTTCTCGGGAAATCGGAAGTATACCTTCTCCTGAAAGATTATGATCAGGCTGAAAAATCCGTAAATGCTATCTCAAACACTGGCGGGGCATCCGGTCCAAGAGGACGCGGACTGGATACAATCAATATTCGTCAGGAGTCACAACGAGCAAGGATATACGCAAAAACGGATGAGGTTGAAATGGCAAAGTCGACCATACAGTCGTCACAGAATACCTTGAGCTCCGCACCAAGTGCCGCTCCTGCACAGGTGGAAGACCTGAAAATTGCCAAGGAAGAAGTAGCAGAAGCGTTGCACGATCAAAAACTGTACGATGACGAAATTGATCTCCGGAATCAATCCATCGAATACAACCTGAAGTCAAATAATCTTCCCGAAGTAACAAAAGACAAAGTAGGTCTTTCCAAGGCGCTTGCGGCAAAAGGTGAAACATCCGAAGCGATTCGTGAACTGGAAGAGGCCGCGTTGATGGCGGATACCATTAACAACCCAAAAGATCAGGCAAAAGCATTTTTGTCGCTTGCAAATCTGTATGAGAAAAACGGTCGAACCGACAAAGCGCTCAATGCATTCAAAAGGTATAGCCAGTCCGTTAACAAAGCCGAACTGCAAAATCAGATGAAGCTAGCCGAGCGTGCTGATCTGATCCGCAAGCAGCGAGAGATCGAGGAACTTAGTAAGGATGTCGCATTGGGACAAAGCGAAGAAACTCTTGCCCAAGCCACTGTTTTCAGGCAGCAGCTAGTCATCTATGGACTTCTGTTGATCATTGTCATTATTGCAGTCACCTCGTACTTTATTTACAAAAATGCACAAGCAAGCAAAATTGCAAATCAGATGTTGGCACTGAAATCACTGCGGAGCCAGATGAATCCCCATTTCATTTTCAACGCCCTGAACTCGGTCAATCAATTCGTTGCAAAGAATGACGAACGAACCACCAATAAGTTCCTCTCCGACTTTTCCAGGTTGATGCGCCTTGTCATGGAGAACTCGCAGGAAGACTTTATTCCGCTGCACAAGGAGCAGGAAATCATCTCTCTATATTTAAAACTGGAACATTACCGTTTTCGCGACAAGTTCGACTACACGATAACGATCGATGAGAACGTAAACGCAGAGACCGTTGAAATTCCTCCCATGCTTATCCAACCTTACATCGAAAACGCTGTATGGCATGGGTTGCGATATAAAGACACCAAAGGACATCTTCAGCTCATCATGCGAAAGGTATCCGATGGATTACAAGTTGAGATTGTAGATGACGGTATTGGACGTAAGCGATCTGCACAATTGAAAACTGAAAATCAAAAGAAGCAAAACTCAACCGGCTTGAAAAACATCGAGCAACGACTCTCAATCATTAATAAAGTATACAAATCAGGTTATACCGTATCAATTGAAGACGTTGATCGCCCCTCAGAAACAGGGACGCGGGTAATTATCAATGTTCCTGAACGAAAAAATGGACACGCATGAAGGCAGTTATCATCGATGACGAAAAAGACAGCCGGGAAATTCTTGCCAACTATGTCAGTAAGTATTGCCCCGACATAACGGTCTGCGGATTTGGCGAATCAGTAGAGACAGGTCTGCGCGCCATCAAGGAACACGATCCGCAGATTGTGTTTTTGGACATTGAAATGCCTTACGGGAATGGCTTCGACTTGCTGGAACGCGCGCGCGATTATTCGTTTGAGACCATCTTCGTGACGGCCTTCGATCATTATGCCATGCAAGCGCTGAACCAGAGTGCTGCATATTACTTATTAAAGCCCATTGACATTGACGAGCTGATCAAAGCTGTAGAGAAGATCAAAAGCGAACAACAAGCCGAAAATTATACGCTGCATTCGAAAGTACTTCTCAACAATCTGAAAGCAGGCCCAACGACCTCACAGAAGATTATGCTTCCTACGCTTGAAGGTTTTGAGATCGTAGATGTGCAATCAATTATCTATTGCGAAGCCGAAGACAACTTCACGAAGTTCTATTTTGAGCATGGAAAACCGCTCCTTATATGTCGTACATTAAAATACTTTGAAGAGATATTAACCACCTTTGGCTTTCTTAGGATTCATCGATCATATGTGATCAATCCTGAGTTTGTCATTCGTTATTCAAAAGGCAAGGGTGGATATGTGACGATGAAAAATGATAAAGAGCTTGAAGTGTCTGCGAATAAGAAGAAAGATTTTCTCGACTCCTTCAACCGGTAAAAAAAAGAGGTTCTACCGACTCTTCACTCGTGGCGTTTTAAGTCACGGGTTCAGGTGATAAAACCTCTTACTATCTGATAATCGTAATTATTCCCCTTGAACTGATTCAGCAGGACTATTTACATTCTGTTCACGGTTCATTTCGCGGTTCATGCCTTGATCAGCATTTGCTGTATTTCTACGGCTTCTGCTTTCACCACTGCTTTCACCACCTTTACGACCAATCTCAGCCATGTGCTGACGATTCTGACTTACTGCTAATCCGCCCTTTCTGGCAATAGCCCTCTGTTGCTCTCTGTCCATCGATGCAAATCCACGATTGGCAGTGCGCTTCATTCCATTCTCTCCTCTTCCTTCCATGACTATTTAGTTAGTATTAAGTTCTAGATTATTCGCCTTTCATTGATTGTTCTCCCTGGTCTTCTTTCTTGCGATTGTTACCACGGCCACGTTCGCCACCTTTACGACCAATGCGCTTCATATGCTCACGGTCCTGGCTTACTCTCTCTCCTCCTTTTCTACCGATACGCGCCATGTGTTCCCGATCTTTGCTGACTGCTTCTCCGCCACGAGAGCCGATAGCTGCCATATGTTCGCGGTTCCTGCTTACTGCTTCCCCACCTTTTCTTGCGATCGCACGTTGCTGTTCGGGAGTCATGGACGCAAATCCACGATTGGAAGTTCTCTTTTTTTCCTCTTCGCCTCTTTCCATCTGTGAAATTCCATTTTATTCCCACCACCGGTTTAAAAAATACCGTGCCCCGTGCGTTGAAAAAGTTAGTGTAGACAATCAGTCGCAAAGCTTGCGGTGCTGAGGAGTGGAATCAACGAGCGAAACGGCCGTAGACGAACGACACGTTAACCAGAAGCGGGCGTTACTTAGCAGCTGTTTTACTAATCCATTGATGAGAATGGTTAATCAACTCTGGCAACACATCCTTTTTTCCAACTGCAAAGGAATGATCTGCACCTTCGAATACTACGAGTGTTGCCAACGAAAGGTTTGACGTTACGTCAGTAATTAATTCAAGTTTTGCTAGTGTATCTTTTGAACCTTGAAGAAATAACATCGGCACTTTTACATCACGAAGATGTGCTGCTCGTTCTGTCGATGCTTTGCCTGGAGCGTGAAGCGGAAACCCATAGAAGATCAATGACTCCACCGGCAATTGTTTCTTTGCTAGCAAGTTTGAAGTCATCCTGCCACCAAATGATTTTCCTCCAGCTAGTAGCCTTGTCGTTGGGAACATCTCCTTCGCCTTGAGAATCACTGCTTCGATCGTCTTCTCTGCTACTGCAGGAGGATCTGGCCTGCCCTTCTTGTTCTCCATGAATGGAAAATTAAATCGGAGCGTGCCGATTCCAACATCCGCCAGACCCTTGGCAAGGCTCTTCATGAATTTATGATTCATATCGGCACCGGCTCCATGCGCCAGCACTAGCAATGCGCTGATGTTTTCGGGAAGCACCGTCTCACCTGACACGGACCCGATGGTTTCGCTGACAAGAATTTTAAACGACTCTATCTTCATCAAAGAAATGTAAACGGATTGTTCGAGGGAATATGCGTTGCTTTGACCTGAGGGACTTTTTCTTTCAAAAAATCGACCAACCAGGACATTCCGGGCTCCTCACTTTGTGCATGGCCTAGTACCACAAGCGACCGCTTGAGACCCATCGCCCGCGCGTCCCGGATGTACTCACTGGTTTCCCACTCAGCGACTTCGCCACAAAAGATCAGGTCAGGTTTTACATTCATGATCTGCGCTATTTGTGCACGGCCACCCGAAGCTCCCGGCAGGAATAATACGCGCTGACATTGATCATTGCTGTCGCCCACGATGCGTACATACTCGATGCCGAGTGCATCCTTTACATCAGCAAGGATGACGCGCAACAACCTGGGTGCAGCAAATGTAATCAGCTGAGGTCTTGATGTATCCTGAAACTTCTTCCATCCAAGCTTCTGAATCACACCTTCCAACACGCCATCCGGTGAATGTCTGTGGATATAATCGTGAAACCGCCATATGGCGATCTTGTTTTTCGTCAACAATTGTTTTTTAAACTGATACACGTCATCATTCTCAAGCCAGGTGGTCTCATCTGTGTGATTGTAAAAACTAGGCTCATGGACAATTAAAAAGTTTGCATTTAAATCAATCGTTTTACGGATCACCTCTATGGTAGGAAACATGCTTGTCACAACGCCTCTGACGGTTTGATCAGGGTCACCTATTTTAATTGTGTCAACAGTGTTGGGAACCGAACCAGGGATTTGTTTTAAAATAAGATCGATGAGTTCTTGCACTGTTGGCCGCGCCTGAACGGAAGCTGATGCACTACCGGGCAACATACTCAGCGTAGCAAGAGACGCAGCCACAAACTGCCGTCTCGACATGTCATCTAGGAAAAAAGTAGCCATAACAGGAGGTTTAGAAAAAACTCAAGTTATGGCTTATATAGGTTAATTAAAAGTGTCAGCAAGGACAATTGTCGCGATTGTCATCCCGGTTAAGTTTGTTCGTCTCAGTGCCCGTAACTTCAATTGACTTGACCACGTACTCGTCATACAGCACGCAGATTCGGGCTTTGCGTTTACCGCTGGTCCGGACCGATAAGTTGATGTCTTCGAGATGGCGCACGTCATTCGGCAACTGCACAAACATGTCTCGGCCTCGCTGCCATTTTACTTCATGGCTCACATAAGTCGAGTTATCACCCATGCCACTGACCTCAAACCAAACACGAGACGCCTCTGTCTCTGTTGAGCAAATATGAAAATGCCATCCCTTCATGTCGTTCTGGTTCGTAGCAGAACGCATCGTTGGCGAGCAGTTAAAAAGCAATGCTGTGCTTCCAATTAGTAGAACCGATAGTAAAGATTTCATAGAATATACTTTACTACAGAGCGATAATTCTAGTGCCAAGAGGGAAATGGGTGATGGTGATGGGTCCCGATAGCTATCGGGATGGATGATGGGTATAGGTGATGGGTCCCGATAGCGCTATCGGGATGGGTAATAGGTGACAGAACATGGGTTGGGTGTGGTTGACTGGACTACACTAAGGGTTCATTACCACCGATGCAGTAAGTGAATTTCCTTTTAATCGCAGCCGTAATTTAAAACATCAACTCACTAAGCTTTACTGTACGGCTGATTCGCGGCTTGCCGGTGACATCGATGATCTGCATTGTAATTTCCGTTTCGTCACCGATGCTCAAGGTGAGTAGTCCAAAGTGATTTTCCATCACAGGTCCGTCAATGCGGTTGTCGTTGGGTGTCGCGAAGTCCCAAGTGGATGTAATGCCGCTGGCTGTTACGTCATAGATGGGATAAAGTCCATCGACATTCAGCCTGGAAATCTCAGCATAGTGAACATCACCAGAGATAAACAAGACACCATTCGCACGCGTTAATTTTATCAAATCGGTGAAACGCCTTTGTTCATGCGGAAAATTGGCCCACGCTTCATACCCATTATGCGTGATTCCGAACTGAGTACTCGAGCCTACGATCCGGATGTCAGCTGGTTCTTTAAGCCTGGCTTGCAACCAGGCCCACTGCTGCTCTCCGAGCATGGTTGAGTCGGTGGCAGTATATGGGCTATAGTCCAATTCGTAGTCAAACCCTTTCTGACCCTGACGGTTTCCGTTATATTTTAAAAGTTTGTCGCGGAACGTGCGCATATCGAGCATCACAAACTGTATTTTTTTTCCAGCAACTTCTTTGACCACGCTGTAGTAAATTCCCTCATGCGTCTTCACTGTTTCATCAGCCACACCAAAAAAATTCAAAAACACTTCTTTCGATTCCTTTTTTAAAGGATAGTGCCTTCCGGAATCGTTCATGCCGTAGTCATGGTCATCCCATGTTGCCAAAATCGGAACTTCGGCCTTTAATTTTTTGAATTCAGGTTTATCCCCAAGGATCTGGTAATTCTTCTTGAGTGTGTCGAGACTATAAGTATCGCTATAAATGTTATCACCGAGGTAAATGAACAGATCCGGGTTTTGTTCGACCACGCGCTCGAGGACGGGCTGGGGTTTATACTGTTCGCCACATGAGCCAAATGCTACCTTGTAAACCGTTGGGCTTTCTTGTCCACCGGAATCTTTTTTTGATGTGCTACAGCCAGCAAGAATCACAAGAATGACAACGAAAAGTAGTCGAATGATCATTGGTTAGACGTTTGGTTTTCGAAATATAGAAACAATAATTCCATACTTCACAATATTAGGCAAAGTGCAGCGTATATAGTGGGAAGTTGAATAGCGGGTTTGATTACCAGATATTCAATTTAATGAAACCTACCCTCCTAGCCACCCTGTTATTGTTCTGCAATCTCAGCATTGCTTACTGCCAGATTAAAAAAGTCAGAGAATATCAACGAACAATCCAGGTGTCGTTAATTCCGGGGATCAGCACGAATGGTATTGAAAGCGGTTCTTACTACAACAAATTTTCGTTAAATCTTTTTAGTGGAGTTTCTGCCGGAAACCATCATTTTGAGCTCGGTCTTATTTCCAACCTCAACCTGAAGAGAACAACCGGGATCCAGATTGCAGGAATTGGTAACGCAGTCGGACCAAACGCGTATGTGAACCTGACGCTTTCGGAGGAACGTGAACTCATTCATGCGGACATCGAATGCAATTTCACCGGGATTCAACTTTCCGGATTCGTCAACTACGTACGCGATAATGCTAAAGGCATTCAAGTGACAGGAGGACTGAATACTGTTGGCTTTACCTTCAAAGGCGTACAACTTGCAGGAATTGGTAACAGTGCGGGCAGTGGCTCACAAGGCATTCACCTGGCGGGGTTGTATAACGTGGCTGGTGACTACATCGCAGGAACACAAATCTCCGGTATATTTAATTATACGAACGGGGAATTATCGGGAACGCAAATCGCACTCATCAATAAGTCCTTCCGAATGCAGGGCAAGAAGTCAATGCCACCGACAAAGGCAAGAAGTCTTCAACTCGGGCTGATCAATTTTTGTAAGGAGATGGAGGGGACTCAGATCGGACTTATTAACTTCGGAGGCGAACTTCGAGGCAAACAATTTGGGTTAATCAATTTCTTTCAGCGAATGGGAACGAAGGAGTACTCACGCAACGGTACGCCTGTAGGTTTATTGAATTTTGGTTCTTACGGATCAGCGCTTCAGATCACCTACAATGAAATTTTTTCAACCACCCTGGAATATACTACCGGTAACTGCCTTAACTGCACTTACACACAGTCACGAATGCCCTATGCCGACCTCAACAAGATCTTCAACCAAAATGTGCTGATCCTTGGATATGATTATTGGCGAGACACATGGGGATATGGGTATGGATTTCAGAAAATTCTATACAACAAGCATTCTATGAACCCAAAAGACGTGCTCAACGAGAGACGTGTGATCAACTATGGCTTAAAGTTCATTCACCTGAATCGAAATAAAACCTTTGATAAGGTTTTTAATCTCGTTACTAAACTAAACATTGAGATGGGAAAACGTTATGGCGGAAAATATCTTTTTGGCGGCATGTCGATCAATTTCTTCGTCTACAAAGAACAAGATGGCACCGTACCGTATGAATTCTATACCATCGCGCTGAACACTGGAAAAGTATTCGATCTTGAAAGTCTTCTGTGGCCAGGATATACGGTCGGAGTCCAATTCTGAAGCATGCAGAATACCTTCCACTCCATGCACTGCGGACGCACGATTAATTCTGTATCACAATACGCTTTCGAATCTCCAAGTCGCCTTGCGATGCAATTATGCTATATAGCCCGTTCTCTAAATCTGGAGCAATAGACACTTTAGAAGCCAGCACCTTTGGATCAAACCATTTTTTAACGAGAACACGTCCCGTCATATCGACAACTTGAATGAGAATTGGACCCGTCTCGGGAGAATGCACCTTGATCCCGAAGTCTCTCGCGTTGGATGGAGTAGGATACGCGTGAAGCTGGAACACTAAATCGGTATTTTCAAGCGCAGTAACAACATACATGTATGGTGCAGATTGCACTTCGCATTGGCCAGCAGACACGTTTACAACGTAGTTACCTGATTTAGTTGGCTTCAGCTGCGGCAAGGTTGCTCCCTCGATCGCTTGCCCTTCGAACAACCATTGGACGGATGTAGCCGCGCTCGTGTTAACACTGAGCTCTCCACCGTTGACGCTGATTACGGGCGAAGCGATATCCAATGGCACAACCACCACCTTCGCTTTCGGGCTCATACATTCACTTACATGTTGGGCACTCACGAAATAAGCCGTGGCTGTTGAAATCGCTGGCGTGTTAAATACCGAGTCAGTAGCACCCTGGATCTTATTGTCATCCGCATCGTACCATTGATATGCGACCGCATCTTTCCCACCCGATACGCTCACCGTTGCAGGTGCGCCCAGACACGTCCAAACCGAGTCAGTCGTTACGATGGTTAGCGGTGCAATGTTATTGATATTAATTTCGTTATCAAGCGTGCGATTGACGCAATTATCTTTTTCAACACGAATCCGGATGCGGTTCACTCCTGAATCAAGCGATGACGATGCAACGCTTAGCAACAAGACCTGATTATTTCCGGGTACGTTTTGTGAGATCGTCTCGTCATTGATGTTGATAACCGAATATGTAACATCAGGAAGCGAATTGGTGATAGACAATATGTAATCTTCCGGCTGGCAGTCGACACTTTCCAGCGTCACACGCGGCAGTGATGTGTTGAGCTGACACGCGGGATCAATAACGTGCGTGTATGGCAGTGATTGTTTACTACAACCACTACTCGTGGCGACTACATAATAATCACCCGTCTGGTTTGGTACAAGATAGGTCTCCGTTGCGCCAATGACTGGATTACCATTCCGGTACCATTGGAAGGATGCATCGGCTTGTGCAAACAGTGTGTCACGATACATCGTGATCGTAGGCACGCGCAGGGTATCCGCGTAAACTCGAATGGTCTGCCGTGCAGTCTCACATCCATTTGCAAGGATACCAGAAACCTGATAGGCTACTTCTCCTGTAATGACTTCGGTCTGCAATGTTGCCGAAGTTGCTCCCGGAATTTCTGCACCTGTTTCATCATACCAGCGATAGTATCCACCTGCAGGCACACCGGATGCCGAAAGCTGACCAACCTCGCCAAGACAAACAGACGTATCGTCCTCAACGTCAATCGTTATTCCATCGGTCCGGTGGACAGTAGTCGCAGCGTTAAGGAATGAGGCGTTGCACCCTGCGAAGCCAGCACGTATCGAAATCACATTATCGCCAGCCACAAGCCTCTCGAAAGGGATTTCGATTGTTATCGTTTCGCCATTGCCCACCGACACACCACTTATCGCCTGCTGCGCGTTATTCATTGCGGAATATTCAACACCCGCCTGTGAGTTTTGAATTTGCACGATTGCCGGAGAGTCGCTGCAGGAAGGTAAACCAACAGGCTTTGGCGTAGTAAGGTCAAGCTGACTCCTGGTGAATTGAATGGTAAATCTTCCCACACTGTATGATGCCGGATCAGACGTAATGCTAAACGCATAGTCCGTTGTGAGCGGAACAGTTGTATTCGTGAACGCATCTACCAGCGAAACCTCCCCTACTGCTTCAAGGGAGGAAACGCCTCCAAAGACGAACGTGTAACTACCAACGGGCGCGTCTGCAATAGAGATGACAGCGCTTGTATTGCAAAAGGCGGAACCTAATGCGTTTACCGCCAGAGACACTCCATTCACTACAGTGGATACATTGAAGATTCCTTCATTCGCTCGTTTTGGAAAATCCATGTCAGGGTCAAATGATTCTGTAGCGTATTCGGAAAAATAAATGTAGGTATGATCCTCCCGGGCATTTTGGCGAAGCGTTACTCTCAGATGACTTATTTCATCTTTCACCTCGAAGGGTTGGCTTGTTGCGCCTTTCGCTTTTTCATGTATTGTGAGCGAAGGAGCTTGTGAATAGGCACGCACCCAAAACGCCCGACCTGCCGGAATGGTCACACGTCCGATGGCGCTCGAGTAATAGTTGTATTGACTAACCAGGTTTCCCTCTACGATCTTACTCTCGCGAATTGCGATGCTATTGGCAATTCCTGACGTTGTGAATGCAGCGGAGGTGTCACTCCAAACAATCGATGAAGCGTAAGGATTGCCAACGAGATTCCAGCCACCGTCAGCTGACCCATTTGGATTGCCAATGACAGGGGGCGTAATCGACCCCTGATGTGGTTCTCCAATACTCTCAAGCAAGACAGGCGAAGGATTGCTGATCGTTGCCTGATAGCCCTTACCTTGTTCGATCGCAGCAGAATTGCTTCCGCCCGGTTCCGGATAAGGAACCAGTGAACTACCATCGAACGTGAACATTGATGGGTCTGTTGAACCCGGTGAAGCTCCGGCAAATGCCCCCGTCACTGGAAAATAAGATTGCCAGTTAGCCACAGTCACTCCTGCCACACCGGTTGCCAGGTCTACGCGCTGATTTTGCACATGCGGAATATACTGCTCCACGTGGAGGTTGCCTTGGTACGATGCACCCTCTCCTATTTCACCAAGGGATGCAGTACGCACTTCAGTTGCCTTAAGCGTAATAAATCCACCACTATTCAGCGTACCTCGGCTGATGATTAATGCACCTTGTATATCAATTGCTGATCGAACATTCAACTGACCTGCAGAAAGATCGACTGTCATGGAGTCAATAGAATGATCGACCGGATGGAGATACAAATTCGAGGTCTGTGTTGCTGCCGAAGCAATCCTGAAATCTCCGGATGCTAACTGTAGCACACCTGTTTCATTGGATGGATTGAGGCTGCCGTTGCCAACAATGTTAACCGAGCTCGCACCCAGGTTAAGCGTAGATCCGGCCTGCAATGACAAACCGCCTCCGTTCAAGGATCCAAGAACCATGCGCCATGGGCCCGAGGATGAAATCATTGTAATAGTGGAATTGACGCCTGCATCGATGGCATACGCGAGGAAATCTGCCGCTGTTGAAATGGTATGCGGAGTATTCGCGCTGAACGAATAGTAAACGCGATTATCTGCGGCCACCAGGGGGGCCGTTGTGTTTTGCAAAATGTTTCCTCCAATCACAACCTGCGACTCGTTGCCCGATGCGCCTTTTAAAACTGACGTGGAAGATACCGTAAGGTTCCCTGCTATCGTTGTTATGCCTGAATCAAACGAAATTATGCCCGGAGCTGAGACGGAAAGGTTTCCATAGGTGTTTACAGGAATTGTTCCCACGACATTGAAGTTGACTGTTGATGCAGCACTCGCTTTGCCAATAACTGGAATATTTTCGTTGTTGATATTAACAACTGCATTGCCTTCCAACTCAAGTTTTCCAACAAAGAGATTATCAACCGTCAGGGTTACACCATTGGGAACAATCACTTTTGAAGCACTCCCTGAAACGTCCCACGGACCACCAAGACCAGTAGACGTGCGATTCGCGATAATGAACACAAGCCCGTTTTCTGTAAAATCAACCGGTGAATTCCCTGTTCCATTACTGAATTGCTTCCACGTGCCAAGTGAATTTAAATTCCCAGTAGCCATAGAATAATACGTGGCAGCAGGGTTGGTAGTGATTGACAAACCTACAGAGGCCGCTGATTTGTTACCGCTTGCATCCACGGCAACAACGGTGACTGTATAGGTCGTACCCGGACTAAGATCAGACACCATGAAAGCCGGAAGTTCAGTCGTTCCTGCTAACGTTCCGTTGACATATATTTCATAATGTTTAACCGCAGCATTGTCAGTCGATGGCGTCCAAGTCAGTGCTGCGTTTGTATGACTTTTGTTCGCCAATGTGATGCCTCCCGGCACAGAAGGCGCACTGGTGTCAGTAAGGGTTGTTGCTGATGCAACCAGCGTATAGTCTGACATCGCCCCCGCTGATAATGCACGGGCTTTATAATAGTAGGTCGTGCCCGGATTAAGTCCGGTTGTATCCGCCCAAACACCACTGGCAGTTGTCCCAATGATAGAAAATGTGCCAGTCGGAGAAGTACTCCGGTAAATCTCGACAGGATGATCAGACGTCCACGTAAGGTCTACACGCTCAAGCCCGTTGGCCAGGGCCGCGAGGTTTTGAGGGGTTGGTGGCGCGACCGGGGCAACAAACTTTCCGCTGCGGTAAAGCGAGTCAGGAATGTTTTTGTATGCAGCGGTCAGATCCGGCCCTTTGTACTGCAGCGTAAGCGTTTGTGTCCCGGCATAGTCAAAATAATGGAGTTCGATACGATGCGGACCTTTAGTTAGCGTCAGTTCCTCGCTAAGTTTCGTTACGTTGCCATGAAGGCCGTTGTTATCAATCACAAGTACATTATCAATGAAAAGCCTGCTACCATCGTTTGACGTCAGCCGGAAAACGTATGGCCCTTCCGTCAGAATGTCTATGTATCCGCTAAAACTGAAGTTGAAGAAATCCTCTTGCGTTCGCGGAGCCAGTGTTACGTTGCTAACCGTTCCGGTGAATTCCGGGTTGGCCCATGTTTCAATAAGCGTAGGGTCATCAAGGTCTTCCCATCCTCCCGTGCTGTGCTTGTAAAACAATCCCATCACATAAGTCCCGCCAATAATCTGGTTCGAGGCTTCGGAAATATTTCCCGCATGATCAACAGCCCTGACGGTTACCGGATACGTGGTATTAGCCGGCAAGCCAGAAATGGTGAATGAATTTTCATTGCTGTTGGTATTCACCGAGTTGGTTCCGTATGACACAAGGTAAGAACTGATCCCTGTGTTGTCTTCTGGTTTTTTCCAGGAAATCGTGAAGCTGCTAATTGTGTTGAGCGTTACTTTGAGCTCTTGTGGTGGCTGTGGCTTTTGTGTGTCCGCTGGCGTATTCACAACAAGATTTATCGTCAGATCATTGGAAGGAACATAGTTCGACACACCCGTATTGGCTACTGCCCGGATCTTGTATTCAAAAGCTGAACTGGGTTGAAGCGGACCATCAAAAAATGAAATTGAATTCTTTGGAGCCCGACCCGCAAACTTGAATTCCGCCTCTCCCGATCTTCGTCTCCAAATCTCGTAACCCGACTCCGAACTCACCAGGTCATTCCATGTCAGAAAAATACCGTTGTTCATTGGAACACCTTTGAATTCCGCGGCAGCGGCATTGAAGGTCATGTTCTGCGGTGCAGAGTTATTGAAGTAGAGATTGATCGGATCGGAAGGAGGGCTTGGGCAAAACGCAAAACTGGTGCGTAGCGTGTAGGCACCGTTGGCGCCTGCGCCTGCACTCGTGAACGAAGCCGTGCGAAGCGTATCGTTAACATCTGTTCCGGGAAAATTAATTTGAACACCGTTCTTATACCAAAGGTATAATTCCGCTTCCTGATCGGATTTTAGTTTGACTGTATTATTGTCACTATTGCTGACCAGGCCAGGTCCACGGAGATGTGTCGAACCTAATGCAGTTACCGTTGGCTTTGCCGGACTTATTTCGGTCACCACAATCTCATCTGACCACGGCTCCCAGTCATTCTCGGATGGATTTGGCACGCGGCTAAATCTTCCCCGGTATGTTCCCGGAGTATTGGCAATGTATTGCGACTGGTTTGCACCCGGAATAATAACTCCGTCATGCTCCCACTGATAGGCAAAGAATCCATTAGAGAAGCTAATGCGTACACCGACCCCGTTGGTATTGCAGATTACGGGATTACCATAATACACATGGGGATTATATTTTCGTTTCGACAGAATCCACGGAAAGAAGTCCGGCTCATTGTAAGCAGTGTTCCAGGTTCCGTGGCCAAGGTGCGGATATAAAGAATATCGAATTGAAGCTCCCGCCTCCCGTAAGCCTTTCACGGTACCGTAGGTGCGGCTCGGGGTAGGATTCGTATCTTTTCCGCCCTGAAAAATCCACAGCGGGATCTTTCCAACCTCCTGCGCAATATTGTCAGTGAAAATTCCCCCGTTACTCACCGCGGACATGGGAAGCGCGGCAGCGAAAAGCCATGGCGCTCTTTTGATCGCCTGAAAGAGTCCACCACCGCCATTCGAAAGTGCATGGATGTAAACACGGTTCTCATCGATGTTATATTTCTTGATAACAAGACGCAAGAGCTTGATGGCTTCTTCAACACGAGTCGTTTGTTGCCATCCATTCAGCACCTGTGGAAATAGTACGAATCCTGGAAATGCCTTTTCCGGCATGGACGGATCGTTAGGCAGGCGATTTCCTGCGAGGTTCACTGCATCCAAATGTTTCAGACCCCCATGAAGCAAATTGTGGTCATTATTCAGCAAGTTGTGGGTAGCTGATGTTGGCGCAGGAGGACTATTTGTGTTTGGATTCCAACCCGTGGTACTCCAGTAGCAGTTGTTATTCCAGCAATTGCCGCGTTCCCCGTAGCCATGAAGCATGATGATAATCGGATAGCCGGGATCATAATCCGGATTATAGTTCTTCGGAAAAAGAAGCCGATAGTTCATGACGAACAAGTCTTGTGCCCCATTCTTTTCGCGAAGATTTCCTTGTCGATACGGATCGGAATTCCATGAGGTCATGTCATGGAATGTATTGGTCTTCACACCGGGCGCGCTTTCGCGGAAACTAAACGTAACATCTTCCTGCAAATAATAGTAGCGGGTCTCCGATTTTGCAATGCGGAGATCAAGCGTGCCATAGGGCATCGCAGTGTTGTAGATATAAGAAGTGTCAACTTGGGAAAACGCAGGGGTCGCCAGTACGAGCAAGTACACCCACAATCCAACAATTTTTTTCATTTACCAACTCAGACTTGTAGAAGATGCTACGGCTGGTAAAAAGATTGTTCCTAAATGCCGGTTTTATTAAGAATTTAATTTAAAAAATAATCAAGCGGCCATATCAGCGGTGGCGCAACCACTTGCAGGCACCGCTTACTGTGTTGAAATATTCTACCTGGAGCTTGCGCGTGGATAATGTTGTCTCATTCACGAACATCCGCACAAGATGACTTTCCGGAAGCACAATGGCGTGATACCGGATTCCGGCCTTTTCCATTTGCGGAATGATGTCGTGCTTATAAAATTCGATATCTTCATTGAGCACAATTCCTGCCTTCGTGTTATCGGTGAGCATGTGCAACCGGCAATAGTTGTTCTTCTGCATATTTATAGACTCCAGGACAGTGGCCTGTACGCGCTGATAATGCTCACTGCTCTGTGGAACACCGGAGACTTTTATCTTTATACAAGGAACCGATTCGACAAATGATATCACGGCATAACCGTCTTCGTAGAATTTTTTGTGGTGCACCGGTGGATCAAACAGATCAATCTTTTCCCTCAATTTTACGGTCATGGGTTCTAAAGTTTATTCGTTGCGAGAAACCAAAATATTGTAACGCAGATTGATGTATGCTCCGGTTGAATACAGGTTTATATCTGTCCAGCCGATGCCTTCAAATGGCACTTTCAAAAATGGCTCAATTCCGATTGTAAATTTGTTCGCGATCACATGGTCATATCCGGCTGACAGATGCCCAATCTTGAATAGGTAGCGTGTAGGCTCCTTAGCGGTCCAGCTTTCGGCTGCACCGGGGTTCGGCTCATTGAATGTGTATTGATAGTGCTCACTGCGCATGAAGTAGCTTGATACTCCTGCGCTTACAAATAGACGGCTTTTTCTTTGTTGCAATACATCCGCCTGGATGAGGATTGGGACTTCAATGATTCCACATTTACCCTCTACCTCATCCGGTATTACTCCGTTTGTCCGGGCGCGCCAGTAGCCTTCGGGTGGTGTGTACTCGGAACCATACCCTTCATACCGTTTTAGGCCTTTCGTCACACCAGTCATAATTGTTATACGGTTCATGATACGATAACCAAGTAACAAACCGAATACGTTTGACGGACGCGAATATTTACTTAAGGAAGTAGTAGAAAAATCTGGTGATACCAATCCTGTTATGCTAAACCTGGGAAGCTTCGACTGGTTTTTCTCCTCCTCTTTGACCACCTCATCAACAACCTCGTTCATACCCTCCGACTTAACATCGGCAAAAATTGAGTCTGCTTTAATGGGTTCGGTTCTAACAGGTTCGGTTGGCGCGACAGGTGGTTCTCCAATATCTTCCAACAAGGACAATGCTTCCCTAGGCTCGTCAGACCTAATTCGTACGTCTTCGGATCGCTGACGGGAGTCGTGGTTAACCAATGTCACAATACTTTCCTCTTTCGTAAAATCCTTTTGACCACGAGTAAATGGTTCTCTACTCGCGTTAAGCGCATGTTTCGTGACGGAAGTTCCCCCATCCTGTACATGCGATTTGGCAATTATTTCAACGGCCGCGTTCGAGTCTTTTGCAGAAGAATGCAGGTCAGCTGTCGGACCTTCAGTTTTCACCCCTCTTAGTGGACCTAACACACCAACCGCTGCCTGCATCTGGACAGAATTTTCTGGAATGTCATTATCAAGATTATTGTCCGCTACAAAAAAAAGCGTCAGCACGGCTGTCACCACAGCCTTCGTGATCAGCGATCTGGCCTTGCCTCGACTGCGGGAAGCATCGATGAATGACTGTTCGTCAAGCATTTTTTCCATGCGTGCCCAGTCTCTCTCCATGAAGGTCTTGTCTTGCTGGACTACTGCCTTCCGAAAGAACCGGTCAATGGAATCTTCATTTTGTTGCGACATAGTCCTCTTCAAAAAAGTCGTTCAGTATTTTCTTCAGGTGATCCTTTGCCTTGAACAAATTAGACTTGGATGTTCCTACAGTGATGCCCAGCATCTTGGCAATCTCTTCGTGCTTATAACCTTCAATTGCGTAGAGGTTGAACACCGTGCGGTAGGCAGGTGGCAACTTATGAAGCATGCCGATGATCTCCTGGTAGGAGATTCCCGAGATAATGTTCTCGGTCTCCGATTCGCGCTCTGCAAGCTCCATCTCCTCAGCCTGTATCTGACGTTGTTTTTCCTTGTAGTGATTGATGGCAGTGTTGACCATAATTTTTCGCAGCCACGGCTTTAGCGGACGTGAAAGGTCGAACTGCTTCATACCGGAAAAAATTTTCATAAAACCATCGTTTAAGATTAGAGAAGCTTCATCGCGATTATCAGCGTAGCGGAGGCATATGCTCATCGCATAGCCATAGAACCTTTCATAGAGCATCTTCTGGCTGCTCCGGTCGTTTTTCCGGCATCCCTTGAGGATGAGCTCCAATGGTGCGGTATTAGGTTCCAACGGGTTGCGTTTATAGCCAGTACAAGAAAAATAGAATTAGGGTTGCCTCGGGCAAGGCAATTATTTCTAATATACCGAAAAGCGGGCTAAAGTGGGTGGGAAGGAAGCAGTAAGATTTAAGATTTAAGATTTGAGATTTAAGATTTAAGATTTCGCGACATCAAAGTAGCCGACAAATCTTAAATCTAAAATCTAAAATATTGAACGCGGTAGATGCTATACGTTGGACTGTTTGTCAACCAATGACCGCAATTCAACCTTCTCAAGGTCTTTGGATGCGGGACCTGTTAACACTTCACCGTCAACGGAGTAGCGGGCGCCATGACATGGGCAGTCCCATGATTTTTCAGCACTGTTGAAAGTGACCGCACATTTAACATGTGTACAGGCAGGGTTCACAGCATGTAACACACCATCCTCATCTTTAAAAAGTCCGAGGGACTCACCCTCATACTTCAGCAGCTTTCCTTCACCAGGTGCGAGCTCTGCAACTTCATGCAACTTATCCTGCCCGAACCATCTGCCAACGAACTGCTTGACTACTTCAGCATTATGTTTAACAAATTCTGAAAAACCTGCGACTGGTTTGATCCTTCCCGGACGGAACAAGTTTTCATAAGGGTTTTCCTTTGCAAGAATAAGATCACACAGCGTTATTGCTGCAACGTGGCTGTAGGTGATGCCATTGCCACCATATCCGGTTGCGACCAGCACATTTTCCGGATTTCCAGGAAGATGACCAATGTAAGGAAGACCATCCGCAGGCTCAAAATATTGGGAAGACCACTTGGACACGACCTCCGATACGTTGAAATGAGAACGGACGTGACTCTCCAGTTTTAAAAAGCATCCATTCGTATTCACCTCTTCTCCCGTACGATGGTCATCGCCTCCAACGATCAAGTAGTTTTCACCATCAATATTTTGTGTGCGATAGTAATGATATGGATCGTACATGTCGTAGATAAGACTTGTCGGGTAGTTACCATCTTCAAGTCTCACGGCCATTGCATAACTACGATACGCAGCGCAACGGAAGTGGATGAGATTTACACCAATCGGAATGTGCGTAGCAAACACAACATGTCGTCCGAAATATTTGCCATTAGACGTTTCCACCTCGATCAGGTCATCAGCCTTACCGGAATTTGTCACACGGCAACTCTCGATGATCACTCCGCCTTCCTTTTCAAACACTTCCGCCATCTTTAGAATGTAGCGGAGGGGATGCAGTTTTGCCTGCCGCTCGATGCGCAGCACTTTCTTATAGGCAATCGGTACAGGCAGGTCGTTAACAAATGAGCAATCCACCCCGACCTTCAAACAGGCCTCGTGGATATCCTCAAGCTCCTTTGTCTGCGCCTCGTCTTGTGAAAACAAATAGCCTTCTGTTTCTTCAAACCCACAGTTAATGCCATACCTGTTGACGTTCTCTTTCACAAGGTTAATTGCCTCTCGTGCTGCAGCCGCCACAAGTTTAGCACTGTCCAGACCAAAATCTTTTATGATCGCTGTATAGGGATTGTCCATCAACGTATTCAAGTGTGCCGTTGTGCCGCCTGTGGTTCCGAACCCAAGTGTCTGCGCTTCCAGCAAAACACATTTTTTTCCGCTGCGTTGAAGCATCACACCGAGTGTAATACCGGTAATTCCTCCGCCAACAATGACGACATCAAATTGCTGCTGCTGTGGCTCAACAGCAGGAAGAAATCCCGAAACGGTTTCCTGCCACAAACTCTTTCTCACTCCATCTCTTAACACCATACTTCTTTCGGATTAATAAAACACAAGAGCGGTCAATTTTCTTGCCTTGGAAACATTCCGGTGAATCACCGGTTTTTTATTCTGCGCGCTGACCGCTGCGCACTTTTTTCTACATTTACAATACGGTGCACAATGAAATTAAAGTCTGGACTTCCGTTTTCTCTTCTTCGCTTTGGCCTTCCCTTTAATTATCCCAAGCTCAGTTCTAGTACTTCTTGCGATGTTGTGATTCTTGGGGGTGGAATATCGGGCGCACTATGCGCACATGCTCTCTGCGAAGCAGGTATTGATTGCATTGTTGTTGATCGTAGAACAATCGGGTTGGGAAGTACAGCAGCAAGTACATCGCTTCTCCAATATGAGATCGATGTGTCGCTTAACGACCTTTCCACCTTGCGTGGGAAGGAAAATGCGGCACGGACCTATTTACTATGCAGCGACACGTTGATGACACTCGAAACGCTGTGTCAACGGATCGGGTTTACGGGATTCAAACGCACCAACAGTCTCTATTACGGGTATAACAAAAAAGATGAACAAAGACTCAAGGAAGAATATCGTACGCGTAAATCGATTGGACTGGATGTACAGTATCTCGACAGAGAGGACTTACGGGAGCGCTACGAGATAAGCGCATTCGGAGCAATTGAATCTTCAAATGCAGCACACGCGGACGCCTATGCGCTAACGCATGCAATCCTTCAACACTGTTTGAAAAAAGGTGTGCGGGTTTTCGACCGGACAAACATTACGAAAGTGACCTCTGCTAAAGGCAAGCTCCGCGCCACAAGTGAAGACGGCTTCACCATCCAAGCCAGGCATATCATCTATGCCACGGGGTATGAAGCAGTGGAAGTCCTCAAGAAAAAGGTAGTATCCCTGCGCTCAACTTATGTAACCATCAGCGAATCGATGAATGATTGTTCATCATTGCCATTCCACAGTACGTTGGTGTGGAATACAGCAGACCCATATTTGTACATGCGCTGCACGGATGATGGGCGAATTATTGTTGGCGGCAGGGATGATAAGTACCATAATCCGACAAGACGCGATGCCGCTATTGACAGGAAAGCGAAATTGCTCACCAGGGATTTTGAGAAGTTGTTTCCGGATATTCCTTTTATTCCGGAATTTAGCTGGGCGGGAACATTCGGTACGACAAAGGATGGCCTTCCTTTTATCGGAAAGCAAACACCATCACAAAACAAGTATTTCGCTCTTGGCTTTGGCGGCAATGGAATCGTTTTTAGTATGATTGCAGCGCAGCTTATTCGCGATGCAATTCTCGGAAAGAAAAATCCTGACAGCAAACTCTTTTCCTTCGACCGTGCCTGATCTACCTTCTGGAACGAGATGAAGTTTTCTTGCGTGGCGTTGCTCTTTTCTTAGCAGGTCTGGCTGTGCGCCCGGAACTTTTACGCGCACTCTTTTTTGCACCCTTTTTGGCAGGCACCTTCGCTCCTTTCTTTCTCGCCTCCGACAACCCAATGGCTATTGCCTGTTTACGGCTAGTCACTTTTTTCCCGGATCGTCCTGATGTCAGCGATCCCTTCTTCCGTCTACGCATTGCACTTGCAACCGTCCGCTGAGCCTTCTTTGAGTATTTTGCCATAACGTTTTTTTAAGCAAAGGCGAAAAAAAGCAGGCCATCGTAACGCATCATTCGCGGCACGAATCCGTCTAATCAAAGAGTTCTTGTTCAGCTGTGTAATATGTCTTGCGTGCGCCAGAGGCTTCTACCAGGATCTTCTCTCCTTTTGATGTGGTCTCGCGCTTTGAATTGTGGACGGAGAGGAAATCGCGCACTTCCCCGGTAATAATATCCGGATGATTCTTTCGAATGGTCTTCTCCGCTTTTTCAAGCACGGACACAATTGATTTTGCTAACGCCTTGATCTTCGCATCCGGGATCTTGCTGCTGATTGAGAACGGTGAAATGCCGGCAGCCCACAAAATTTCATCAGCGTACGCGTTACCTATTCCACGTATAAACTTCTGATCAAGCAACACGTTCTTCACGGAGGCTTTGCTCCGATTAAGCTTTTCTTTCAGGAATGGATAATTGACATCGGCAGACAACGCATCCGGACTTTCCTTGACCGAAGGGTTCAGCGTGATGGCTGCCTGCCCCTGGTAATCACTTACGGCTAGTCCTTTCCCTCCCTGAAATACAAGCTCAACGATTGTAAACTTTTGATCATTCTTGTCTTCGAACCACGTCAACTTTCCGCGTAGCATCAGGTGCAAACCGAGTACCGCCTTGTTTTTAAACTGGAAATACAATTCTTTGCCTTCACGTCTCACCACAGAGAGCGTCTGTCCTTCAAGAGCTGCCTTGAGTGTCTTCACTGGAGTAGCAAGCTTTTTCTGGTTCTTAACTGAGATGGACAAAAGCTTTTTGTTCTTCAACGCTTTAGTAAGGTTGGTACTGAAGACTTGTAAGTCGGGGAGTTCGGGCATTGTCGCTTCAAATTAGTTTTCAATATAGTCAATTCACCTTGAACCGATAATGCCGCTTCATTCATCGACTTTTTTTTCATTTTACATCCAGCTACCGTCAGACTTTTGTCGGGCCGTGTTATTTTTGTTGTTCTATGGCATTGAAAGAATCCCCTATCACGCACATTTTGCTAGCTGATGATGATGAAGACGACAGAGAACTTTTTACCGATGCGCTTCGAGAGCTGTATTCGCGCGTGAAGCTAACCACGGCAAAGAACGGTGTTGATTTGATGCGGCTGCTGGAAACATGGAAAGGTGCGTTACCTGATGTGATTTTTCTAGACCTTAATATGCCGCTGAAAAACGGTTTTGAATGTCTTGATGAAATAAAAGCCGAGCATCGCCTAAAGGAACTTCCGGTAGTGATTCTTTCGACATCGTCACAGAAGGAAACGATGGATATTTTATCGAAAAAACAGGCTAGTATGTATATCAAGAAACCTGGTACCTATCCTGAGCTAAAAACTGCGATAGAACAAACCCTGAACGTCCATCTCCGTGATCTGGCTTCGCGTAAAGCAGACCAGGATTTCATCGTTATACATTGATGGCACAATTTTTTTAGCGTGTGATGGTTATCGCAAAAGAAAAAAACAAATGCAATAATCCCGTACGGCTGGTGAAAAGTTTTATATTTTTACCACGAAGGATCTCCATCAACGTTGATTTTTAATGAGCAAAAGCAACCTGAAGTCACCCACAATCCTGGAACATGGTTCCGCAGACAATTCAATCCCAAAGCATTCGGTCAATCGCGAGTCAATTCAGGACCAGACCTATCAACGTATGATCATTGAGATTGAGGACTACGCTATTCTGATGATCGATCGGGCAGGTACGGTGATGAACTGGAATCGTGGTGCAGAAAAAATTAAAGGATATAAGGCGGAGGAGATTATCGGAAAAAATTTTCGACTGTTTTATACCGAAAAAGACAGACAGGCAGGAATCCCGGACCAACTAATT
Source organism: Chryseosolibacter sp. (assembly GCA_036402115.1). Classification (GTDB taxonomy): domain Bacteria; phylum Bacteroidota; class Bacteroidia; order Cytophagales; family Cyclobacteriaceae; genus Chryseosolibacter. Next base: position 6,994 of record DASWTM010000297.1, on the reverse strand, counting down.
GCACAGGCCGAAAAAAATAACCGCGCACAGCATGAAGGCTGGCGTGTTCGAAAAGACGGCACGAAGTTCTGGGGCAGTGTTGTGATAACCGCATTACACGATGACAATGGTCAGGTTATCGGTTTCTCGAAAGTGACGCGCGATTTAACGGAGCGCATGCAGGCAGAGGAAGCCTTACGGAAAACCGCTCAGGAACTTGCCCGAAAGAATCGGGAGCTCGATGCGATGAACCAGGAACTAGCCTCGTTCGCATACGTTTCAAGTCATGACTTGCAGGAACCGCTGCGAAAAATCCAGACGTTTGCAACTCGGATCGTAGAAACAGAGTCAGACACACTCTCACCAAAGGCAAAAGACTACTTTGGAAGAATGCAGAATGCGGCACTGCGGATGCAAAAGCTTATTGAAGATCTCCTCACCTACTCTCGCACGAACACCGGTGAAAAAACGTTTGAACGAGTTAACCTCAACGATCTTGTCAACGAGGTGAAGAATGATCTTCGCGAAATCATCGAAGCGAAGCAGGCAACGATTTCTGTTGACACCCTTCCGACACTTGAGGTTATTAAATTCCAGTTTGCGCAATTACTTACTAATATTTTCTCGAATGCGCTTAAGTTTTCAAAAGAGGGCGTGGCGTCCCAGATAAAAGTAAGTTATGAGCTTGTTGACGGCAGCGAACTTGACGGGGGACAGGGAAAACAGTATCACAAGATTTCCATTAGCGACAATGGAATCGGGTTTGAACCGGAGCACAAACACAAAATTTTTGAAGTTTTCCAGCGTCTCCATGGAAGAAGTGAGTATAGCGGCACCGGTATCGGCCTTGCTATCTGCAAAAAAATCGTTGACAACCATGGTGGTGTCATCACTGCCGAAAGTCAATTGGATCAAGGGGCTACTTTTAATATCTATCTCCCTGTAAAGTAAACACACTCAATTTTAGATTTGAGATTTAAGATTTAAGATTTGGTGGGAACACGTAATATTTCAGCATTTCCAAAAATCAAAAATCAAAAATCTAAAATCTAAAATCTATTTACCTAGAACTTCAAGGGCACCTTCACCAACGTATTCTCCCACGCCAAGGCCATCGTACCCGTCCCATTCCCACCATCAAAAGCAATCGTAAAAGCCTCGACTTCTGCGTCAGTCTTACCCGATGGCACCTTTATGCGAGCCACGTCTTTTGTCTGATCATATTCGTAGTGTCCCCACGTGTCAAGCTTCGAGTTGAAGATGATGGTCCATTCGTCTTTTTCAGGAATAGTATAAAGACTGTACGTACCAGCGGGGATCTGTTTGTCGCCAAACGTTACGGGCTTGTACAACTTGATCTCCGTTGTTTCGTTCGCACCGGTCCGCCACACGGCTCCGTACTTCTCGACACCACCCAGCATCGTTCTGCCTTTCTTTGATGGGCGTCCATAAGTGACCTTCGCTACAGGTGCGGTACCTCTGCCGTTTTCGCGCAAGTATGCGATGTCGGCTGGCGAAGGATCCAAGCCAGGAAGTTTCTGAGCTCCTGCCGTGAATGTCGCGGAAGCAAAGAGCACGAAGAGAATTGCAAAACACTTACATTGTTTCATAACATTATTTTTTTGTTGGTTTAAGACAAAGGTTATCAGGTCGCCAGGATGTAACAACACATCCCATATTCAACTTTGATCAAGTTAGTTCAAAAGCCTGCACCTTCATACACACATTGTTCAAACCCAACGCTCTTCCGGATAAACGGCATTTGCTGTACTGCAGATACCATTTTGCTGCTCTCAAAAGAAAATCCAACCGTATTTGCTAATTTTATGAACAACCTCATTATCATGACGCAATCACCCCTCATCAAAAAGAACCCGGAACTGTATGTTTTTCTTCCCCTGCTTTACACCGTGTGGTCTGATGCAGTCCTGACACCAACTGAAATTCTTTCCCTGCGCAAAGTGATCGATGATCAAAAGTGGTTGTCTGTCGAAGAAAAAAACTTTCTGCTCTCTAACATTGACCCCTCAAGCCCACCGTCACCCGCTGACATTAAAGACTGGCTGAACGAGATCAGAGCCGCATCCTTGAACCCGGAAGAAAATTCAAGCCTTGCGGAGATCGGCTTAAAACTTGTGCAGCGAAAAACGGAAAATGGAATTTCTAAATCCCTGGAAGCCACTTCTCTTTCGCTTAACGAAATTGAAAAAACGCTGGGTGGTATTGGGCGTGAGGCTACCTACATGTTTGTTCCGGAATCACGGAAAACATCTACGGCAAGCCAGGGAACACAAACGACTTTTGATGTTGCAGCAATGACGAGCCTGCTTGACGGCAAAAATGAAGCGATCATCAAACGAGTAAAAAAAGTTATTGCCGATCCGGAGTTTAAACGCATTGAAACAGGGGACTTGGCCGAATACCGCGAGAAAGTTCTGACATGGTGTAAGCACCTCGCCACACAGGGGTTCGGTTCTATGGCTTATCCAAAACAATTCGGAGGGCAGGGCGATATGGAAGGATACTTTTCCGTGATGGAAACCCTGAGTTACCACGACCTTAGTCTAGTGGTAAAGTTCGGAGTGCAATTCGGCCTCTTTGGGATGAGCATTTATTTCCTTGGCACAGAGAAACATCATGTAAAATATCTTGCTGATGTAGGCAAGCTTCGACTGCCAGGCTGTTTCGCCATGACTGAAACTGGCCACGGGTCAAATGTGAAGGGAATTCTGACCACCGCTACCTACAATCACGGCACGAAAACATTTACCATTCATACACCTTCGGAAATTGCGCGCAAAGAATACATCGGCAATGCAGCGCTCCACGGACAGATGGCAACAGTGTTTGCCAAGCTGATTGTTGATGGAAAAGATTTTGGGGTCAGCGCGTTCCTGGTGAGAATTCGCGAGGAGAACGGACAGACATCGAAATGTGTAACCATCAAAGACTGCGGCAGAAAGATGGGACTGAATGGCGTTGACAATGGAGTAATCTACTTTGACAATGTTGTTATCCCGAAAGAAAATATGCTGGATCGTTTTGCCAGTGTAAATGATCAAGGAAAGTTCGAGAGCCCGATCACCAGCGACAACCGCAGATTCTTCACCATGCTTGGTACACTTGTCGGTGGACGCATCGGCATTCCGCGCTCGGGACTAAGTGCATCGAAAACTGCCTTGACCATCGCCATCCAATATGGAGACCAGCGAAGGCAGTTCGGTCCGGAAGGCGGCACGGAGGTTCCTATTCTCAATTATCAAACTCACCAACGCAGGCTTATGCCTTTGCTGGCAAACGCTTACGCTTTTCATTTTGCACTGCAGTACCTGACAGACCGATTCATGAAGCGAACCGAAGAAGACATGCAGGAAATTGAAGCCCTTGCTGCCGGATTGAAAGCACTGGCAACGTGGAATGCTACAGCAACGATCCAGGAGTGCCGTGAAGCCTGTGGCGGAAAGGGTTATCTCTCCGAAAATCGAATGGATGACTTGAAGAATGATACTGAGATTTACACCACGTTTGAAGGCGACAACACAGTCTTACTTCAGCTGGTAGCGAAAAGTAAACTCACCGAATTCAAACAGGAATTTAGCAACATCAATGTTTTTGGAATGCTTAACTATGTGGCTAACCAGGCGAAGACCTCCATACAGGAAAAAAATCCCTTTATTGTTCGCAATACGGATGAGGAGCATTTACTTGACTCTGCGTTTCACCTGAGTGCGTTTGCCTACCGGGAAAGATCCATTGTCACCTCCGCGGCAAGGCGCCTTAAAGCATTGATCGATGACGGTATGGATTCGTTTGATGCATTCAACGAATGTCAGCATCACCTCGTACAGGTCGGATTTGCGTATATCGAGCGCGTTGTGTTGGAGCAATTTATTACGCAAGTAGCCAATGTAAAAGATGAACCCTTAAAAAACACCTTGAAAGAATTGTGCGACCTCTATGCACTGTCGCAGATTGAAAAGAATAAAGGATGGTATCTGGAGAACGGCTATATGGAAGGAGTCAAGACCAAAGCGATCCGAAAGACCGTTGATCAGCTGTGTTCGAAGGTGCGAAAGAATGCCGTACCACTCACGCAAGCATTTGCCATTCCCAAGTCATGTCTCGCTCCAATTATAAACAGTTGATGTGGGCATGGATGTTTGAGCGAATTTCAGAATGACCAAAAAACGGCAGTTCTTCCTGGTATTTATCCTCGGCTTGTTGTCTACAATAAGTCCGTTTTCGATCGATATGTATCTGCCGGGATTTCCCGCCATTGCATCGGATCTTAACACCACTATTGCATCGGTCCAGCTCTCACTTACAAGCTACTTTATCGGGATTGCTGCGGGGCAGATGCTTTACGGTCCTTTGCTCGACCGATTTGGTCGCAAGCCTCCACTCTATGCCGGCCTGAGCATTTACGTGCTGGCCTCTATTGGTTGCGCTTTCACACAATCCGTTGATGCGCTCATTGCCATGCGCTTTCTCCAGGCCATCGGTGGGTGTGCCGGGATGGTGTGCGCCCAAGCCCTGGTTCGTGACCTATTTCCGCCAGACAAGACTGCGCAAGCGTTCAGCCTGATGACGCTCGTTGTTGCTATCTCACCGATGATCGCTCCTACCGTTGGCGGTTATCTAACGGTTGCGTGGGGCTGGCATTCGCTGTTCATCTTATTGGCAGTGATTACGTTTGCCATGTTAGTGTGCGTATACTTTTTCCTGCCAGCAGGAAGAAAGGCTGACTCAACGATATCACTGAAGCCCGTTTCCGTGATGAAGAACTTTTATACCGTAGTAAAGCAGCCTCAGTTTCTTATTTATACACTGACGGGAGGTTTTGCTGCAGCAGCACCGTTCGCCTACATTGCCGGCTCTGCCGATGTGTTCATGAATTTATACGGGTCAAGTCCGCAAGAATACGGATGGATTTTCGCAGGCATTGCCGCGGTGATCATCGGGACAACACAACTCAACCATCTTCTTCTTCGAAGGTATACTAGTCAGCAAGTGATCAAAGTAAATATTATGATCCAGTCTGCTATCGGGATCTTGCTGATCATCGGGACGTGGCTCGGGTGGTATGATAAGCTATGGCTCGTCATATTGATCGCACTGTTTCTCGCAGGGCATGGGCTCACGAATCCCAACGCAACTGCACTTTCTCTCGCACCTTTCACCAGGCACACCGGGAGCGCTGCCTCACTGGGAGGAAGTTTTCGAATGGCAATGGGCGGTGTGGGATCAGCACTGGTCAGTGCATTTCACAACGGTACGGCTATGCCTATGATTGCCGTGATGACCGGATGCGTAATCGTTGGTGCACTCTTCCTCCTGGCAGGAAGGATTACGATCAAATACCGCGCACGCCTGCGAGACATTGAGGAAGAACCATCGAGTGTGTTGTGATGAGGTAGCTATGGCTTTTGGCTATAGCTAGGGCTATCCGTCTTAGCCTTAGTCCTAGCGTTAGCCATTACCCATAACCCATAACCGATCCCGATAGTTATACCCATGAGCTGTCCCCCCTCGACCAGCCTGCGCCATTTCAAACGAGTGCACTCCCTGCTTAACAATCGTTCGGGCACATTATTTCAAATCATCTCTTGTGCAGTTTGCATCGCCTGTTAATTTCGCATACAACTAACAACCACTGCTACATGAACGCCAACCTCCGACTTGGGCTACTAGCCTCTGCCCTACTCGTCCCTTTCGTTGCTTCCGCACAGGATACTCCCGTTCAAAATGACTCAGGCGTAACTGCATGGATGCTCACATCAACAGCCCTTGTTCTTCTGATGATCCCAGGCCTGGCCATGTTCTACGGTGGATTGGTGCGAACGAAGAACGTGCTTGGTACCATGATGCATAGCTTTGCAGCGATGGGCATCATGACCGTGTTGTGGGTTGTGTGCGGGTATGGAATGGCGTTTGGACAAAATGTGCTCGGAGGATGGATCGGATGGGATTCCAAATATTTTTTGCTGGAAGGAATTGACACATCGATCATGTCTGCTGGAATTCCGGAGTATGTCTTCTCGATGTTCCAGGCAAAATTTGCCATCATCGCTCCTGCTTTGATTGCGGGTGCGTTTGCCGAGCGCGTTTCGTTTAAAGGCTACTGTTTCTTCATCGCATTGTGGGGCTTGCTCATTTATAATCCCCTATGCCACTGGGTGTGGGCGTCCGATGGATTTTTGTTCAATCTTGGTGCAAAAGGCGCGATCGACTTCGCAGGGGGAACCGTTGTCCACATCTCTGCTGGTGTGAGCGGACTTGTCGCTGCTCTTTATATTGGAGCGCGCAAATCACATCCTCACTTGCCGATGCGTCCGAACAATCTTGTTATGACGTTGACTGGAGCAGGATTACTGTGGGTAGGATGGTTTGGCTTCAACGCAGGAAGCAGTATTTCAAGTGGGCTAAGCACTGCTCAAGCTTTGACTGCCACACAAGTTGCTGCGGCAGCCGGGGCGTTGGCTTGGGTGATCATCGAAGGTATTCACCAGGGTAAGGCCACTGCTGTGGGATTCGTTAGTGGCATCCTTGCAGGACTTGTGGCGATCACTCCGGCTGCAGGTGTTGTTCAGCCCGGTGGCGCACTTGCCATCGGTGTTCTGGCAACCAGCGTATGTTACCTCATGATATTATTGAAAACGCGACTCGGTTTTGATGACACCCTTGACGCTTTTGGAATCCACGGAATTGGCGGAATCGTGGGAGCAATCTTTCTGACGTTCTTCATTCGCGAAAGCTGGATGGCGGAAGCAAATGCAGCTGTCTCGGGATGGAGCACTCTTGATCAGCTTGGAGTGCAGGCACTAGCTGTCGTGATCGCCATCGTATACTCAGCCGTGGGTACGTTCATAATACTTTTCGTTCTCAACAAGTTTACGAAAATCCGCTCGAGCGAAGAAGGTGAAATGAAAGGTCTCGACAGCTTCTACCACGGTGAGCGAGGATATGGTATGATCAATCCAAGTTAATTAACACGCGTTCGCATTAAACCATCAGA
>DASWTM010000296.1:0-5943 GCA_036402115.1 Chryseosolibacter sp. | reverse complement strand
AATTGGTCAGCCCGCTGCGATTTGCCGCGACTAAGACCACATTTGATGAAACTGAAAAAGAAGTTGCGAACATTAAAGCAGCCCTTGATAAAAAGCCAACCCTTCCTCAATCGGTCGACTACAAGAACGATGCAGTGCTTGAAGTAACCAAGAAAGTCGACAATGCAAACATCGTTGTCCTGGCGAAGATCAACACCACTGAAGCGAATGGCGATAACAAAGCTGTACTGAATATTCTCATCTACGCAAGCTTGTGTATCGTTGCGCTTGCCGTGTTGTTGGGGATGACATTTTCGCGTTCGATCACACGTCCGCTCTATTCGATGAAAAGCAAACTCACACTTGTCGCACAAGGTGTTCTTCCGGAGCAGTCGAACCATTTTGCGAAGGACGAATTCGGGCAGATGGGTGTGAAAGTTGAAGAGCTCGTCCAGACGCTTCGCGGTAACGCAGAATTTGCTCAGCGCATCGGGGAAGGAAAGTATGACGCACAATTCAAACCCGCGAGTGAAAACGACATGCTTGGTATGTCACTCCTCAACATGCGTGATAACCTGATCGAAAACGAAAGGCGCGATAAGGAAAGAAACTGGATCGTACGAGGCGTGGCCGAGATCTCTGAGATCCTCAGGATGCACGACTCCACGGATGATCTTGGCGAAGATGTGATCAAATTCATCCTTGGCAAGATCGATGCGATACAAGGTGCATTCTACGTTGTAGAAGAAGACCAGGACGGAAAGAAGTTAATTGAGATGCGCGCGAGCTATGCGTACGGTCGTAAGAAATACCTGAAAGCTAAATTCAGATTTGCTGAAGGTCTTGTTGGGCAGGCTGCGGCTGAAAAAGATACAATACTTCGTACCGAAATTCCGGACGATTATGTAACCATCACATCCGGTATTCTTGGCGATCAGCGCCCGACCTGTTTGATGATCGTGCCCTTGATTACGAACGAAGAAGTGTACGGTATCCTCGAATTCGCAGGTTTCAAAAAATTCAATCCTTCGCAGGTGAAATTTGTTCAGGAATTGAGTTTGATCCTTGCCCGCACCATCTTTAACATCAAAGTAAACGAACGCACCCGCAAGCTGCTGGCTGAATCGCAGGAGATGAGTAACGAGCTGAAAGAAAAGCAGGAAGTCCTCCGTCAAAATGCTGAGGAAATGCAGGCTACTCAGGAAGAACTACAGCGTTCAAATCAGAAACTGGAAGAGCAGATCGAAGAAGTTAACCGCACACAAAAACGTATGCAGTTGCTCCTCGAAAACGCATCCGAGGTTATTACGATCTACGAAGAAGACGAAACCATCCGCTACATCTCTCCTTCTGTTGAAACGATTCTTGGCTATGGCCAGAAAGAAATGATCGGCAAGAGCGATGTTGACAAAGTGCATCCGGATTACCGCGATACATTCAAAGATATTTTCAGAAGGATGAAAGCATCTCCGGATGAAAAGATAACGGCACAGTACGAATACAAAGCAAAAGACGGAAGCTACATCTGGATTGAATCCGCAGGTACAAACTGTATGTCAAACCCTGCGATTCACGGTTACATTCTGAACTCACGTGATATCACGGAAAGAAGAAGAGCGGAGCAGGAGCAGCGGATGCGAAGCAAAATGCAGGCGTTGTCCGAAAACTCACCTGACCTTATCACCCGTCTTGAAGCGGATTCCATCTCCTATATCAACCCGGTTATCGAATCCTACACGGGCAAAGCACCGGAAGAATTCCTCAACCGCAAAGTCAACGAAGCCGAGCTCGATAACCACGTACTTGAGAGCTGGCTGAACATCGTGGAACAAGTGAATTCTACGAATGGAAAAGTGTCTACCGAAATGGACTTCCCCTCGGTTCTTGGAAAGCGTGTGATGCAGGTGAATGCGATCCCTGAATACGATGAATCAGAGAAACTTGAATCGGTGCTCGTGGTGTCTCACGACATTACCGATCGTAAGATGATCGAGCTCGAGATCCAAAACAAGAATAAAAAGATCACAGAAAGTATCAATTACGCGAAGCGCATTCAAACTGCGATCCTTCCGAATACCCGATTGATCAACCGCGCGCTTCCGGATTCATTCATCCTGTACAAACCCAGAGATGTTGTATCGGGTGACTTCCCATGGTTCGTGCAAATGAAAGACGAGATCTTTATCGCGGCTGTTGACTGTACAGGTCACGGAGTACCAGGAGCCCTCTTGTCATTGATCGGATATTTCTTGCTGAACGATATCGTTCGAAGCCGGAAAATCACGGAGCCCGGAAAGATCCTTGACATGCTTGACGAAGGGGTAACAACCACGCTTCGCCAGGATGAAGATTCGACAACGAAAGACGGTATGGACATCGCATTATGTAAGATCAACATGGCCGCTGGCGAGGTGGAATATGCCGGAGCGCACCGTCCTCTGTACGTAATGAAAAATGGTGTAATGGAGGAGATCAAAGGAAATAAATTCCCGATCGGTGGAGGTATATATAAGAACCAGACTAACTTTACGAACACCAAAGTGAAGCTGAGTAAAGGGGATTCATTCTACTTTAGTTCGGATGGTTTCCCGGATCAGTTTGGAGGCACGGAAGGCAGAAAATTCGGACCGAAGAAAACGCGCGAGATCATCGAACGCGTTCACACGCTGCCGATGAAAGATGCGATGAACGTGTTTGAGAAAGAGTGGGAAGAATGGCGTGGTGAGACCAAGCAGACTGATGACGTGTTATTGATCGGAATTAAATTTTAACCCCACAATGCTGATGTAAATCCGTCAGCATTTTGTTAAAAACTTATAACTTTAGCGAATTAACTGTAATCCCTTATTGACGCATGAACTTTATCTTTGACTTGCACCGCACCATGATGTCACAGAAATTGATTCTGGTGTATCAGGGTGATTTCACCCAGGAGACAACCAAATCGATTTTGGCAATGGCCGAACGCAATATTGACTCATCCGGTGAAGAGTCAAACATTAAACGCAAGGTGTTCAATGTAATGGTAGAATCCCTGCAGAACATCGTGAAGCACAGCGATGAACTGGTGGATGGTCAGACCAAAAGCCACGCAGCGATCTTCCTGATCGGCCGTGAAGCGAACCGTTACACCATCATGTCCGGAAACCCCATCCGTAAGACAAACATTCCAAAGCTCCAGAAGAGTCTCGATCATATCAACTCCCTGGACAAAGACGGCTTGAAAGACCTTTACAAAGAGATCATTAAGAATACGACCATTTCCGAAAAGGGTGGTGCAGGTCTTGGTTTTGTGGATATGGCAAGGAAGTCAGGTGGCAAACTCGAATTCGAATTCCCAGAGATGTCTGCCGAATATTGTTTTTTCTGCCTGAAGGTAAACGTGCCGCGTGAGTCGGCTGAATAAATTTTTATTAAAGAACATTAAAAGCGTATAACACCATGGAAATCTTAAATCTCGAAGGAACTGAAGATACACCGAAAATCATCCTCGATAAAAAGAATGGCATTTTTGAAATTTCCGGCCGTTCGCTTCCAGAGGACTCTGCGGAGTTCTATCGCCCCGTTCTTGAATGGATCGAGAAGTATGGACAAGCTGCGAACCCGTCTACTGATTTCGTTTTCAAACTCGAATATTTTAACACCGCCTCTTCAAAACTTATCCTTGATGTACTTTCTGCACTGGAAGACATCAAAGGCATGAAGATTCAATGGTACTTCCACGAAGATGACGAAGACATGGAAGAAGCAGGACAGGAATTTTCCGAATTGGTTGAAATACCTTTCGAGTTCAAGACGTACTAATTCAAGGAGTTTCGAAGATCCCGATCATTGCATCGGAAGACATTAGGCATTGGTTGAGTTACTGATCATTAGCGGGAAGCGATGCCTTCGAAAGTCCCACGGTATTTGACATGTTGAGAATATTAAAATGGGTGTTCGCTAATCATGTCACACGTACACCAAAAATATCCGCCCATGTTCCGCTTCGCTTCAATCGGGATCTTCGATCTGCGTTAAGAAAGCATTCACAATCGGTTATCAAGATTTTAGGACCACCTAAATGACGGGTAACCGATATTTTTTTGCTACCTTTATCAATTCGATGAAGCCCAACTAGACCTGAAACATGAGTGAGGAAATACTCAAAGCTCTAACCCAACTTTTTGCCATTATTACGAAGCAGGATGGCGGGGTTACTGCCAAAGAACGCCAGTATGTAATTACCTTTTTCCAGACTGAATTAGACAAGGATTCCGTTAACGAATACTTAGCGCTGTACGATCAGTTCTCGGATTACGGTAAAGAGGAAGAAGAAGGTGGCAAGGCGAAACTCACGTCCGTCAAAGACTCGGTAAAGACACTTGGTATCTGTAAGAAAATCAACAAAACCCTTACGCAAAAGCAGAAGGTAGTCGTGTTGATCAAACTTCTTGAACTTGTAGGTTCCGATAAGAATTTCTCTGCCCAACGCAGGGAAATTATCAATACCGTTTCCACTGTATTTAACATTGATAAGTATGAATACGAACTGATTGAAAAGTTCGTGATCAACGAAGATGCAGGAACCATCGACTACAAAGATATTTTGTTGCTCAACGATCAGGCTACTGCGGAACACGGAAAAGTGTACAAGCATGTGCACGGCCATATTCACGGGGACCTCATCTTTATGCGCGTGCGCAGCGTTGAGATGTATTTTACCAAGTACCTCGGTGATGAATCAAACGTATTGAACGGCTTCACCATGACACCGAACAGGGTGTACCTGTTCTCTCACGGAAGCACAATCAAAACGCAGGCGGGTGACGCGTTGTACTACAGCGACCTCGTTGCGAACTTCAACGAAGAGCTTAAGACCACCAAACTTTCGTTCAACGCTGTCATCGATGAATTGAAATTCCCGAATGGCGGTATTGGCCTCCGCAACGTTCATATTTCGGAAGGACCAGGAAAGCTTATCGGTATCATGGGTGCCAGCGGTGCGGGTAAAACAACGTTGCTAAACGTGCTCGCGGGACTTGTAAAACCAACCACAGGGCAAATCCTTATTAACGGATTCGATCTTCATACGCAGAAAGACCGAATCCACGGTGTGATCGGCTACGTTGCGCAGGACGACCTGCTGATCGAAGAACTTACGGTTTACGAAAACTTATACTACAACGCAAAATTGTGTTTCGCTGACTTCACTGAAACACAACTTCACGAACGCGTCATGCAGGTGTTGGAAAACCTCGGCCTTGACCAGCGGAAAGACTTGCGTGTAGGAAACGCGTTGGACAAGACAATCTCCGGTGGTCAGCGTAAACGCCTGAACATCGCACTTGAACTTATACGTGAGCCAGCGATCCTCTTTCTTGACGAACCTACTTCGGGTTTGTCATCACGGGATTCAGAAAACGTAATCGACTTATTGAAAGAACTTTCCCTTAAAGGAAAACTGATATTCGTAGTTATCCACCAACCATCGTCTGACATTTATAAAATGTTTGATAAGATGATCATCATGGACACCGGTGGATATCCTGCATACTATGGTCATCCGGTGGAAGCTGTTACGTATTTTAAAAAATCCACGCTACAAGTGGACAGCAACCGCGGACAGTGCGAGACGTGTGGTAACGTTAACCCGGAGCAGATCTTTAACATCATCGAAGCGAAAGTCGTTGATGAATACGGTCAGCCTACAAACAAGCGCAAGATCACGCCTCCACAGTGGTATGAGTTGTACAAGGAACGATTCCGCATCAACAAAGTGGAAGACGTGAAGGAAGAGCCTCCTCATTCTTTAACACTTCCGAATAAATTAAAGCAGACATGGATCTTCACGGTCCGTGATACCCTTTCAAAACTCAGCAACAAACAATACCTGTTGATCAATCTGTTGGAAGGTCCATTGCTGGCGATCATCCTGGCGTTCATCATCAAATACAAGAGTGCACCGGGCGGTCATGATTACTA
>DASWTM010000295.1:0-4521 GCA_036402115.1 Chryseosolibacter sp. | reverse complement strand
TTTCCCCTTATGCTTCCATATGAAATAGCTTCAGACCGTTTCGTTGTAGAGTGGCGGGCAAGGAACTGTAGTACTTGCGTGACGTTGTCGTTCAAAATTACTTTTGATCCCATCAGCACTTTTGCCAGATAGGCAAGTTGTGCAACCGAGATATCAAACTTTAGTCGAAAGTCCTCGAGTGAGCCTTCCTCACCATTTGTTTTGACGTTTAGCGCTCTGAGTCTCTGGTGATGTTCAAGCTCTTCTGACAGATAAATCTGGAGTTGCGATTTAAGGGAAGGGGCTTTCACATCAAAACCGATTGCACGATAGGTAGACGGCTGATTAATTGCCTTTAATTCAAATGATAGTTTTTCAATCCGCTCAGCCAGCGAACCCGCTTGCGTTATTATCTGAGTGTAATGATTAATAAAATATTGATAGACCGTAAGCGTATTGTAGTTTACGCCGATCATATACGCATGCAGGCGGTCTTCTGACATCCCCTGTTCACTGACGCGGTAACAGATTCCTTTAACGCTTTCGAAGAGATCAAACTGCCGGAACGTAATATTGTCTATTTCCCTGCTTTCATCGCCAGCTTTGACGCCGCTTAATAACGCGTCTGCAAGCTCTTTGCTGATCTTGCACTTGTCGAGCACAATTTTGAGTTCCCCGCAGGTACTTGCCCTGTTTTGCTGAATATCCATCACAATCGCTGCTGGCATCGGGGAATCAGAATCAAACTGATTTGGGAATTTATCTTTAAGGAAGAGCAGTAAGTCAAACATCAGGCTGATGTATTCGTTTTCATTTTTGGTCTTTGTTGAAGCATGGGTGCTGATCAGGGTGAAAAGACGCCTTTGGTGAAGGCGCACATACGATGTCAGCAGCTGCCCGTCCTCAAAGTTTAACTGCTGGAGCACCAGAACATCCTTCAGTCTGGATATCTCGTTTATCAACTTTCTTTTCGTTGTATTCCTGGAACCGTTGGTGCCAGTTCGTACAGACTCTGTCAATAGTTTTTCAAGTACTGAAAATTCATGTTTGATTTTAGTCTCCATGCTGTAAGCCTTTTGTAGTCGTTAATCTGTTGGTTGCGCAGTGAGGGATAATCCGGTAGGAGTCATTTTTATATTTCACTATCTCAAGCGGAAGTGCCTTTTGGAGTTCATTCAGGATATCAGACAGGCTGTTGCCAGACGAAAAGGTGCCTGTAAACTCGCACTTACTGTTTGTTGTTTCGTGAAGGTCAATCCGCACCTGAAAATGCAACCCGAGGTCTTTGAGGATAGCTGCAAGATTTTCCTGGTGATATGAGAGCTGGAAAGAAGGCTTACTTCGCTGTTGCAGGAAAGGGAATGACCAGGCGTAAGCTATGCCAGTTGCCAGTAGCGCAAAGTACAAGATTTTCAGAGGAATCAGCCGGAACGCATGACCGGGGTGAATACTTTTTCTTCTGCAACGCAATTTCAGCGGCGTTTCGCTCATTCCCCATAACAGAGCTGTGTCGCAGAATTCTTCAAGGTTTTCAGCACTTTCGTCAACCCAGTGTCTGAACACGCGTAGTTCCTGAGGGTTTGCTGCATTACGCAGAACCTTATATATAAGATCAGTTTTGTTCATATGTGCCTTACCTATTGATAACTCTTTAAAAATGGCTTCGACCCTATGTTTGGCTGGAAACTTTTTTTACCGCCTGCTATTAATAATGGCCCTCAGCCTCTTGTACGCGCTCGTTATGCTTCGTTCAACCGCCTTCACCGAAATGCCGAGCTTCTTTGCCACCTCGGCATTGGTAAGGCCCGCCATCTTGTGTTCGATGCACTGACGTTCACGTTTTGGAAAAGAGTATGTCCAGCGCAAAATTTGATCGGTCAGATCTTTTTCTTCGAACTTTTCCTGGGGCCAGGGTTCATCAGCGATGGGAAGCCTGCTGAGGTAGACTTCCAGCTCTTGCTCCCTCTTGAGTGAGTCGTGGTAATGCGTGATTGATTTATTGCGTACAACGCGGACAAGGTATTTTCAATAGACCTATGATGATCTTCGCTCAATACGATATGCTTTTCCCATACCTGGATTAGGGTCTCCTGGACAATGTCTTCAGAAGCGTAAAGGTCTTGTGTGAAATGAAATGCCAGCGTCACAAGCTTTTTATAAAAGGCATCGTATAAAATCTCAACCGCCTTGGCAGGATAAGAGCGCAGGAGCTTGCGGAATCGACCGTTGTCAAAAGGAAATGCAGGCATGGTTCGTCCAGCGTGTTAACATTTGATAAGCGTCAGCTTGGCATTTGTTAAAAAAACAAACAGCCCAAACACAGCACTCGCTAAAGTGCCATGATTGGGCTCGAAGGGAAAAATAAGGAAATTTTCGGATCCGGCCCATAGCCGTCTCCGTTGTGGCATTTTTTAAGACCCCGGTTACCTCAGGCGTGATCGTCCGCACACGAGATAACCTGAAAATGCTTTTCATAATCAATTACAAGTCGCGCGGAGAGTGGTTGATAAAAGCCTTCAATCTTTTCACGCAAAAGAGGGTAGTGGGTGACGGTCGTACCCATTGTATCGGTCTGATTCGATTCAACCGCCTTTCAGAATACCCCACCTGCGGGATTTTTTTCGCCTTTCTCTTTCTCAAACTTATGACAAATAAACCTTAATCATATGAGTAGAAAATTACTATTATGTTTCATCGCAGCACTGCTGACCACAAGCTCCTTGTTGGCGCAGCAGATGTCTCTGAAAGGACGCGTCATTTCGCAGGAGGACGGTACGCCACTGCCAGGCGTCAACGTTGTCGAGAAGGGAACCTCTAACGGTACGGTAACCGACTCAAACGGAAACTTTTCCATTGACGTACAAAGAGGCTCCACATTGGTGTTTTCTTTTATCGGACTTACGACCAGCGAAGTCTTGGTAGGGGACAAGACGAGTATCGACGTATCAATGTCAGCGGACATTACACAACTTTCGGAAGTTGTGGTAACGGCCCTCGGTATCGAGAAAAACCGCAATGAACTCCCTTACGCAGCGCAGCAGGTGAGTGGCGAACAGATCAGCCAGACACGTGGTGCAAACTTCGTGAACTCGCTTTCCGGCCGCGTGGCAGGGCTTGATATCAAGACAAGTAACACTATGGGCGGGTCAACTAACGTGGTGATACGGGGATACAAGTCAATCACCGGTAACAACCAGGCACTGTTTGTAATCGATGGTATTCCGGTTACCAATGCAAATAACAACACTGCAGCGCAGCGCGCCGGTGGAGTGGGTACCGATTTTGGTAATGCAGCAGCGGATATCAATCCTGACAACATTGCATCCGTAAACGTTCTGAAAGGTGCCGCCGCAACTGCAATCTACGGATCACGCGGTGCCAATGGTGTGATCATGATCACAACCAAGAAAGGAAAGAAAAACAGCTTTGATGTCACTATCAACAGTGGTATAACGTGGGGCAAGATCGACAAGAGCACGTACGCACGTTATCAGAAAGAGTACGGTGCGGGCTACAAAGATTCGTTTAACAGCAGAACAGGTGACGACGGAACATTGCCCGCTGTATTGTTTGGTGACGATGCATCATACGGCCCGCGCTTCGACGGTTCAATGGTGTATCAGTGGGATGCGCTTGATCGCTTCTCTCCGAATTACAACAAAGCACGCCCCTGGGTTGCAGCTCAGAATGATCCGTCAACATTTTATGAAACCGGCATCACCTCAAACCAGAGCATTGCCATCAGCGGTGGTGGAGACAAAGCTGTTGTAAAGTTCGGCTACACCCGCACCGATGAAAAAGGCGTACTTCCAAACAGTACGCTGGATAAAGATCTTTTCAATTTCTCAACTTCATATGACTTGTCGAAGAAGCTTTCGTTCTCGGCCACAGCAAACTTTTCGAAAATCAAGGGTGTCGGAAGATTCGGAACAGGTTACAATGGAAGAAACCCGAACCAGACTTTCCGTCAATGGTGGCAGACCAATGTTGATATTAAAGAGCAAAAGGAAGCTTACTTCCGCGAAAGACAAAATGCAACATGGAACTGGAATGGCACCGGAACAGGGCCACTGTATTCTGACAATCCATACTGGTCACGATACGAGAACTACTCCAACGACACACGCGACCATTTCTTTGGTTATGCGACAACAACATATAAGCTGGCAGACTGGGTTAGTGTAATGGGGCGGTTCGCGTTCGACGGAACCTTCGATCTGCAGGAAGAGAGACTGGCAATCGGAAGCGCGGGAACTCCGAACTATGCGCGTTTTAACCGCTCCTTCAGTGAAACGAACTTCGATTTGATTGCCAATTTCGATAAAAAAATCTCCGAAGCGATCACGTTCAAAGGTCTGCTGGGTACTAATATGCGCAGAACAAGATTGGAATCAATCCGGGCTGCAACAAACGGAGGTCTTGTTGTTCCCCGACTCTATTCACTTTCAAATTCTGTTAACCCGATTGCATTTACGAATGCCAATGAAGAATTTGAGCGCATCGGCGTGGACGGAGTTTTTGCCAACGCAAACTTTGGTTTCA
>DASWTM010000294.1:0-5690 GCA_036402115.1 Chryseosolibacter sp. | reverse complement strand
GTATTTGATGCACGTCCATCGACATGCAGGGAAACAACATCCGCCTGTTCCAGCACTTCCTTCATCGAGCGGCACTTCACGGCATTACCCAGGGAGAGTCTTTCTTCTGTATCATAATAGAGAACTTTCATCCCCAGCGATTCCGCGATAACGGAAAGTTGTGTGCCGATATTTCCGTAGCCGATGAGACCGAGTTTTTTGCCACGAACCTCAAAGCTGCCTTTCGCAGATTTGTCCCACTCACCGCGATGCATTTTCGCTGACTTGTCTACAATGTTGCGGATGAGCATGATCATCTCTGCCACAGCAAGCTCAACCACGGAACGCGTGTTACTGAACGGTGCATTGAACACTGCAATACCTCTGCGGGTAGCCGCATCGAGATCGATCTGGTTTGTGCCGATGCAGAAAGCACCGATCACCATCAGACGATTCGCGTTAGCTAAGACTCTTTCTGTAACTTGCGTCTTTGAACGAATTCCTAGAACCGAAACGTTTTTAATCTTTTCGATCAGTTCGTCTTCGGTCATCGCAGCATGATAAGTCTCAACGTTGAACCCTTCAGCCTTCAGCAAAGACAACGCAACCGGGTGCACATTCTCGAGGAGGAGAACATTGATTCGATTCTTCGGATAAGATATGGCTGTATTCAATTTGTTAAGGTACAAAAATTCATCGAGGCTGGGTGTAATGTGGTCTGCCTTGGTCTTTACACTTTCACGTTCTACGTTCTCCGTAAACGCGTAGAACTTGTTGGCAAGTCCAGCGTGTTTGATTTCGTAGTCCGTATACCCATCACCAATAACATAAACATCGCCTGGAAGATTCAAACGCTTAAGCTGCTCAACTTTTCCTCCGTTGGCCGATAGCGGATTCGTATCGTCAAAACCGACTACTTTCCCTTCTCTGTCAAACTTGAATTCATTGGCGAGAATGTTTTCTGATTTGATTCCAAACTCCGTCACGATGGGTTCGATAAATTCTTTGAACCCGTTCGAGATAATGTAGATGTTATCCGCATAATCGCGGAAGAATTCTTTATTGCGTTTAAACGACTCCGACACAGAACCTTTAAGTTCATTGATCAGCGGATTCAAGTGTTGCTTGCTTGGGGCAAGAAGGTTGAGCCTGCGTTCAAGTGATTCGCGGAATGAAATCGAACCGTCCATGCCCTGGTTGGTAATCTGAACAATCTGTTTTTTCCTGGATTCCTTCTCGGGGTGGTCTTTCAACGAGATATCCGCCAACACGTCAAAGGCTTCAACTTTTGTAAAAGTGCTATCGAAATCGATTACAAAGTACTTATTCAGTTTCATTCGCGACTGGTAAATAACAAATGTACAAAGTAGGAGAGAGGGAAGTAAGGGTTGGGGGGAAATTAAGTGATCTTTGCTTGAGTGTCCTAACGAGTGGTAGTGGATAAAAATCCAATAATCAAAAAACAAATCTCAAACACACTGCGAACACGTTTGCGGCACTGGAGGTGGATTGAATGAAGCGCAAGGTGCCACTGCGTGAATCGATGACATCTAATCACGCGGTGATCAACCCAGTCTTTAAATTGGCAGAACCATGACGCTGGCCGACACGGGACAGACGGATGAAAATTCGGAAGACATTTTTACTTCGGAGGGGACGTCTTCGCGCTTTACTTCTTTAAAACCTTTTTTCTCAAAGAAGCCTTTCGCGGTTTCAGTCAGGAGATAGATGGCTTTGAGCTTTTTCTTTTTTCCTTCACTAAGGAGATACTCAGTGATCGTTGTGCCGACAGATTTTCCGCGGATGCCCATCTTGACGGACAGTGATCGCAGCAAACCATATCCGCCATGAATTTCTAAACCTCCTGTACCGACCAGCGAGTTTCCCTCGTAATAACCAACAAGAAGATCGCGCTTGTAATCCAAATCATCAGCAGGAAGGTTCGATGCTTTAAGCAAAGAGCGGAAAGCTTCAAAGCCTTCCGCATCCTGAATTGTCTTATACGTTAGTTCCATAACGAATTAGTTTCCACAACATCCCGGGGCGCAGCACGCTTCACTTTTCACAGTCGGCTTTTCAGCATATACTGTGATGCTATAGACGCCAATCTCACCTGTGCTGTAGCGCGCCAGCTCTTCTGCATTAAGATAAAGCGATAATAGCTCATTTGGTAATGTAATGCGTCTTTCTTTTTGCACCTCAATCTTCTCGAATCCTGCTTTCTTGATGGTATTAAGGTATTCGAACTTATCAATGGCACCGGCAACACACCCTGCGTACATCTCCGCGCTTTTCTGGAGAGCGGCTGGGAGGTCGCCCCGTAACACGATGTCCGATACACTGAAGTGGCCACCCGGTTTGAGAATACGATAGGTTTCTGAAAATGCTCTCGTTTTGTCCGGCACCAGGTTGAGCACGCAGTTGCTGACTACAACATCTGCGACATCATTGCTGATAGGAATGTTTTCAATGTCACCAAAACGGAATTCGACATTATTTAGTCCAAGCTTTTCTGCGTTCGCCCGGGCTTTCGCAATCATTTGTTCCGTAAAGTCAACACCGATTACTTTTCCGGATGCACCAGCGATTGAACGCGCTACAAAAGCATCGTTGCCGGCACCCGACCCCAGATCTACCACTACATCACCTTCTTTAATGAACGCAAATTCTGTTGGCAAGCCGCAGCCAAGACCAAGGTCTGCATCGGCAACGTAACCTTTCATCGCGGTGTAGTCTTCCGCCATCAAAGCGTTGTCCAGTACACCGCAGCCGCAGCCCGGCCCACAGCATCCCCCGGCCGTCTCCGTCCCTTGCTCCGCGATCTGACCATATTTTTCTTTTACAATTTGCTTGAGTGATTCCGAATGTTGTGTTGACATATTTATTGAGTTTGCTTAATCGTAATATTACGATTGGTTTAGGCAAAAAAAACTAACAGCAGTTTTTTGGATCAAAATCCTCAAAAAGATCTGCGAACGTTTCTTTTACCTTTCTCCAATTCTTTTCATCGATGCAATAACAAATGGATGGACCTTCTATGTCGCCTCTCACCAGGCCGGCATTTTTCAACTCCTTCAAATGCTGTGACACCGTGGATTGCGACAAAGGCAGTTCGTCTACGATCTCACCACACACACAGGCCTTCTGCTTTGCAAGGAACTGAAGGATAGCAATGCGGGCCGGATGCCCCAAAGCCTTGGCAATCGCAGCCAGCTCGACTTGCGATTTTGTGAACCCTTCTGTCTTCGTTAATCCCATTGTGTGTATGTAATCGTAATATTACGATAAAGGTTACGAATTTCACAAAATATTTCATTCGAAAGCACCAATGACCAATGATCAAATCTCAAACTCCTTCGATTGAGAGCAGGCGCGGACTTACCTGCACCCTTTGAGATTTGGTTATTGGTTATTGATTATTGATTACTTCACACAAACTGCTGGTTGGGCACGGCTTTATTACCTGCTGCTTGAAATTGCTTTTTGTGGAATCAAGCCGCCCTGATCATTCTGCCCAAGTGTGGGAAATCAAGCCAGAATCATACTGGTTCAAATGGCGTTTGCAGGAGGTCTGGACCTACCGCCACCTTTTGCTTCGGTTGGTGCGCAGGGATTTCCTGATCCATCATCAGCAAACCCTGCTTGGGCCACTGTGGATTGTTTTCCAGCCGATCATCCTGTTAGTCATGTACATGCTTATCTTCGAGAGGGCAGTCGGACTCTCGACTGATGGATTGTCTCCCGCGTTATTCTATATGTCCGGGATAATCCTGTATAATCTTTTCGCAGAATGCTTTTCAGGGACCTCATTTACCTTTATTCAAAACGGGACGCTCTTCGGCAAGGTGTATTTTCCACGCTTAGTCATTCCGTTATCTATTGTCGTAGTTAACCTGATCCGTTTCGGAATCCAATTCTGCATCTTCATGGCGTTGATGCTCGTGCTCGAACCGGGGGAGGTTATCCAGTACCCATACCGTTGGATTCCAGCCATGGTATTCGCCATCGCCATCACATCGCTCATTGGCCTGGGACTTGGGTTGATCTTTTCGATCCTCACCGCCAAGTACCGCGACCTTGTCAACATCATTCACCTGATCGTTCGCGTGATGATGTTCGCGACTCCTATCATCTACCCGTTATCGATCGTCAGCGAAACGTTCAGGTTCTGGATGTACCTGAATCCGTTATCGTCACTGGTTGAAGTTTTTCGCTATGGATTTTTAGGTCAGGGAACGTTCACCTCTCTCCAGCTAATGTACAGCGCGGTGTTTGCACTAGTGCTGAATCTCGTTGGCGTAATGCTCTTTAATAAGTACGGAAATAAACTTCAGGATGTAATCTGACTATGGCCAACGCAGTGATACAAGCGGAAAATCTTTGTAAGCTCTACGCCTTGGGCAAAGTCGGGACTGGATCATTCCGCCAGGATCTGAAGCGCTGGTGGAAGAATGATGTCTTAAAAAAGCCTGATCCGTTTTTCACCGATTCCACTTCTAACGACTCCTCGCGTATCTGGGCCTTGCGAGATGTTTCGTTTACGGTAAGCGAGGGCGAAGTATTTGGAATTATAGGAAGCAATGGCGCGGGCAAGTCTACGCTATTGAAAATCCTTTCGAATATAGTAAAGCCTACGAGTGGTGTTATCCGTGGTCGCGGAAGGATCAACAGTCTGCTGGAAGTCGGCACGGGATTCAACGATGAGCTTTCGGGAAGAGAGAACATTTACCTCAATGGTCATTTTCTCGGTATGCATCGCCAGGAGATCAAAAGCAAGTTTGATGAGATTGTTGACTTCGCTGGCATCGGGAAATTTATTGACACACCTGTGAAGCGTTATTCCTCCGGGATGTACATGCGCCTCGCGTTTGCCGTGGCAGCCCACCTTGAGCCGGATATCCTTATCGTAGATGAGGTGCTTGCGGTAGGAGATGCAGAGTTTCAACAGAAGTGTCTTGGCAAGATGCACGATGTATCGACAAAGCTGGGAAGAACAATTCTGTTCGTCAGTCATAACACGCAGGCCGTGATCAACCTTTGTCATCGCGCCATGCATTTGAAGCAAGGCCAGGTCGTAGAGATTGGGGGGGCATCAAAAGTTGTCAACCATTATCTCAATCAAAATCAAAAGATCAGACGGAGTCAGTCATGGAATGAAATCGAACATTCACCGGGAAATTCGTTCGTACGTGTGCAGTTCGTAGAGCTTATTCCCCATGTAAAAAATGAAGGAGATCCGATTACTGTGCGCACACCGATCACGATTCGCTTTAAATTCTGGAATTTGAAAGAACAGAACATTTGTGTTGGCGTTCATCTTTTTAACAGCAACCGGGAATGCGTTTTTGATGTGTGCTCAGTACCGAGGAATTATGAGAGGGGATTGGTGGAAGGCCAGTGCGAGGTACCCGGAGATTTCTTAAATGATGGTAGCTATTACTTCTCCATCATTTTTGTGAAAGATACATCGACAGAGCTTTTTTATTTGGAAGAATGCCTGGCGATGGAGGTTGAAGACTACCGGGAGAACATGAATTGGTATGGCAAGTGGAGTGGGCAGGTAAGGCCGCGGTTTCCATTTTTAATGAGGCAGGTTACAAGCGAAGAAAAAGTGCTCCACCTATGAACGCGCAAGGTTATACCATTCAGCATTTTGATCTATCCCAGAATGAGCAATCATTTCAGACGAAAGGTGCGCAATACTGGGTCTT
>DASWTM010000293.1:0-6680 GCA_036402115.1 Chryseosolibacter sp. | reverse complement strand
ACAACATACAACAACGGAAGAACAGTCGATACAGCTTTAACCGGTTTGTTCGTCAGTAGTGCGCCAAGAACGGCAAACACATAAACAATGACAAGTTGAACTCCCATCCTAACCAGATTCTCTCCCGCGAAAATCTTTGACCCCAGGTCTTCAGAAGTTTTCCATGAGTACGATGGCGCAGGAAACACCACACCTGTTAAAAACAAAATGATGATGGCAAAGCCCAGAATGACAACTACCCAGTCTTCCGACAAGCTGAGTTTGCTTTTTTCAGTTGCAGTGATGGTTGCATTGGTACTCATAACAGTGCTATAGATTAAATGAAGACGTTAAACCAAACAGATCTTTGAGCGCGCGGTTCGCGGCATGATACCCGCACATCCCATGCACGCCTCCTCCCGGAGGAGTTGATGACGAACAAATATAAATTCCCTTTGCCGAAGTCCGGTAAGGCGACAAACTCACTACAGGCCGTGTAAATAATTGAGAAGGAGTTATTGCTCCACCATTGATATCGCCCCCGATATAATTCGGATTGTACGCATTCATCTGTTGCGCATTGAAAGTATTCTTTTTGAGGATGCGCTGACGAAAACTTGGAGCGTAACGTTCGATCTGATTCTCGATCGCAGAGCTCATGTCTACCGTTGATCCGTTTGGCACGTGACAATATGCCCACAATGTATGCTTTCCCTGGGGGGCACGGGTTGAATCGATCACACTCTGCTGCGCAAGGAGAACGTAAGGCTTTTTCGGGTGAATTCCCTTCCACGTCTCGCGTTCACTCAATGCTATTTCACGGAACGTACTTCCAAGGTGCACCGTCCCTGCGCGCCTTACCTCCTCAGCTTTCCACGGGACGGGTCCGTCCAAAGCAAAGTCCATCTTGAACACACCCATTCCATACTTGTATCGCTCAAGCTTGGAACGATAGGATGCCGACAACTGATCTCCCGCAATCTGCAACAACTGCCTTGGCGTGACATCCAGAAGAACAGCATGCGATGACGGCAGCTGCTTCAGGTTTTCAATATAAAATCCGGTTTGAATTTTGCCGCCTATCGATTTGAAGTACGAAGCCAACGCATTGGCTATTTGCGCTGACCCTCCTTTCGGAACAGGCCAACCCTTCACGTGCCCTGCGGCCATCAGCACAAGACCAATAGCTGACGTTGCAAAATTCTCCAACGGCATGATCGAGTGTGCCGCCATTCCTCCATACAATCCTTTCGCCTTTTCGGTCGAGAATCTCCTGGATATTAAGCTCGCACTGGGCAATGCGTTCAATCCAAACCGTGAAAGTCCGATTGGATTTTTGGGAAACGACAAAGGCCCAAGTATGTTATTAACAATAGAAGGCCAGTCCTTGACAAGCGGTCCGATGAGATTTCGGTAAGCATTCGCATCCTTCCCAAGCAATGATGCAGTTTCGTCAACCGATGACGTCAACACTGCTGCGGTTCCATCATCAAAAGGATGAGCAGCGGCAAGCTGAGGATAAATGAATTCAAGACCGTGTTCCGCCAGCGGAAGTTTACTGAACAACGGTGAACCCGCAGCCAAGGGATGTATTGCCGAACAGATATCGTGTGTGAATCCCGGCAAGGTCAGTTCCGCAGATCGCAATCCACCACCGATCGTTTCTTTGCCTTCAACGACCAACACGGAAAGTCCTGCGTGCTGCATAACAATAGCTGCAGCCAGACCGTTGGGCCCTGAGCCAACGACTACCGCGTCATATTCTTTCTTTCCTGCTGATGGCATTCAAACTCTTTGACCAAAGTTAATTGTTACTTTTCATTTCCGGCTGAGAATAAAACCTTTCCGTCAGATTTTATTTGCCAGCCTGTAATAGGGTTGAAATAATACCCGCGATTCCCACCGCGTACGTCAACAAGCTGCTTCAAGGTTGGTTGAACGTATCCTGTGTTATCCGTTACCCGACTGTAAATTTCAGTGGCATTTCCGTCCCATTTCCAAACGTGCCTGAAAGACGTGTGCGCCTTGTCGAGGATGGGCCCATTCAATTCGGCCCGAACCCAGCTTTTCCCTGCATCGGTGCTGACCTCCACCTCTACCACTTTCCCCCTTCCGCTCCAGGCTAACCCACGGATCTCGATCCAGCCTTTTTCTACGGAGTATGGATAGGCGGGGTAAGTAATAATCGATCGTGCATCGATCACAAAACTGAACTGACGAATTTTACCATCGGCAATTTCTTCGGTATACTTTGATGTTTCTTCACGCGTCATGAACGGTTCATCCGAAAACTCGAGCCGTCTCAGCCACTTGACAGACGTGTTGCCTTCCCATCCCGGAAGAACGAGCCGTGCAGGATATCCTTGTTCCGGACGTATAGCCTCACCGTTCTGTGCGTACGCAATCAGGGCATCATCAAATAGCTTCTTCACCGGAATGCTACGGGTCATCAGCGCAGCATCGCCTCCTTCTGCGAGGCACCACGTGGATCTGGAATCTACACCAACTTCACGCAGGAGAGTTGAAAGCTTCACTCCTGTCCATTCACTCTGGCTCGTCAAGCCGCAAATATCCTGCGGGGACAATTCTTCCTTGTTACCGCGGTAGTTACCCGAGCATTCGATGAACATAATCCTCGACACAGCGGGAAACCGTTTCAAATCCCGCAAGGAGAAAACCATTGGCTTCTCCACCATGCCGTGAATCGTCAGTGAATATTTTTCCGGATCAATTTCCGGCACACCGGAATGGTGACGCTGAAAATGAAAATCAGAAGGTGTTATCGTTCCATACAAATCTTGCAGCGGTGTTCGCGAAGATGTGTCGGATGTTTTCAGCAAAAGTTTTTCGTGTGGAGATCGTGTGCCTGATTCAAACGGAGGCGGGCCGAGCTTTCGTGCTGCGTTCGCTACGGCAACCTCTTTCGCTGAAACACCTTTTTGCAATACTTTTCCAAATGAAGTCTGCACCAGTACTGCGGCCGCAGTCGCTGCACCTCCCAGCAACGTACGTCTATTTATTCTTCTCATGTTAACGGACAGCTGAAGTTTCTTCGCGATCGTCAGCCACATACTTATTTTTCGCTGGCATATGAACCTTTGCTAGATTGGACGCATCGAGAATGATAGTGGAATCCACGAGATTATTCTTTGCCAACAAGAATAATGTGATTGAATATACCTCATCAGGCGTCAAACTACCGGGCGCATCGTAAGGCATCGTACGATTGATATAGTCAAACACCGTTGTCGCGTGGGGCCAATAGTTACCAATCGTCTTCTCGTCTTTCCCGGAAGAATGGTGAACAAGCTTGTTGTACGGTCCCTCGAATCCATTGGGTCCATGGCAACGAGAACATTTCTCCGCGTACAACGACTTGCCCTCGCTAAAACTTCCTGAACCCGGTGGCAATCCGCGACCGCTGGGCGACACATCGGTATCCAGCAATGCGATTTCATCTGGTGTAGCAACACGGCCGAAGCCAAAAGACTCCGGCCATGAAGCATCTCCGCGTTGTGGCGCAGACGGTTTCGTCTCGCAACCAAGGACGCCTATTACCAAACAAACCAGTGCCAATCGAAAAACTTTTGCAGTCACTGTCAAAGACCT
Organism: Chryseosolibacter sp.; assembly: GCA_036402115.1. GTDB lineage: Bacteria > Bacteroidota > Bacteroidia > Cytophagales > Cyclobacteriaceae > Chryseosolibacter. The sequence continues at coordinate 3,092 of DASWTM010000293.1, read as the reverse complement.
ACGCACTTCAATACTTTCCTGCGACCAGCGTACTCTGCGAAAGCGTATAATCCCGGTCGATTTTATTTAGTACAACGTAAATAGAATCCTGGTTTTCGTCCAACCCTTCGAGTACCACACGTTTTCCATCCGTTGTTTGAAACTTCAAGACCATTCGATTTCGCTTATCAAATTTCTTCCCTGCCTGGGCAAACTCGCGATCACGTCTCGTAGAAGCGGCCCGCGGGTCGATCTTCTTCACCTCATCACCAATATTTTTCCAAGCCTCGTCACTGATCCAGTTGTCGGCATAAATTCCGGATTTACGTTCGGGAATTTCAATTCGCTTTTCCGCTTCCGTATTATTTCGTCCACCATCTCCACCAACGCCTGCAGTTACATTTCTTCGATCGGGTTGCGCTTTGTATTTATCTTGCAGATACAAAACGTTGTTGACGGTGTCAGGTAGATAATGGAAAACACGTCTTCCGCCAGCCGTACCGGTCAGCTCGAAGGTACGATTAATGTCGCGCTGCGGATCGCCTCCACCATTCGACAAATCGAGCGGAACTGGTTTATTCACTTTATAGGTGAGCGAGGTCCATTTTTCAAAAGTTGCCTCCTGCCAGCGAACAGTGTCGGTTGGCGAATACGGGATGTCTTTTCCATTGATGCGAAACTCAGTCACATCATAATATCCGCGCAATGCGGAAACGCCTTTCACTGATGGTTGCTTATAGGGATCATACCAGAAGTTGACAAGTTGCAGATAATAGAAAACGCCAAGAAAAATGATCAACGTCAGCGCTTTCACTGCGTAGCGTGCATACTTCCATGGCGTTGGCAAGCTCGGATAGAAAAACTCCAGGCGCGTTGGCTTTTCAGCAATCAAAAGATTGTACAAATGAGGAATGTACGGAATGATCAGAAATGCCGACAGCAAAACAAAATATGAACTGTAAACATGTACACCACCATCGTACGCAAAATTCACGTAGACAATATCACCAAGCGCGCCAAATAACAACACCGCACCCAGCAAGGTAGTTTTTCGGAATAAAAGCAAAGTACCCGCACCGATCTCAACAATGCCGGCAAAGACCTGGTACCACGGAACAATTCCAATCGACAACCAATAAATTTTCTGCGCAGTAAAATCCCCGAAGTCCGTATTCAGCAATCCTTCAGAAGGGTACGGCATCTGCACGGGAAGCAGTTTCGTAAATCCGAATCCGATAATTCCGATAGCCGCGCGGTACCTGACAATTGCACGCAACCAGTAAAAGAGCGTCTCATAGTTTTTAGCAGGAACGCTTCTTCGTTTGTCAATCAACGTCCACACCGCCCCCGCAGCTAACGCCACCACGAGTGTGATGATCCAATTCGCATAGCCGTTGAGTGAGCTTCCGAAGATCGTTGATCCAAAGAAATTAATACCCGAACCAAAACGCGCGATGTCATAGAGGTCGCGATAATGAAGATTCGTCCAGTCGATGGCGAAGACGTGTTTATACCATTCAGGACTATTTGGGATGGAGATGGCGATAAAAAAAATGAACGATACGCGGAACAGAAACTTTTGCCATCCGCTCCATATTTTCACAGAGCCCTCCGTTGAAGTTATACGTTCTACGGAGTCACTTAGTGTATTTGTAGTGATAGACTTTGTCATAGTAGCATGGATTAGAGTTTCAAACCTCTTCGTCTTCCGTTTTTGGCAGCCTCCTCAAGCAGATATTTTTTATCGACCTTTTCGAGCACAATGTTGACGAAATCTTTTTCGTTATTTCTGCCGGAGAGTTGAATGGTATTTGGAGATAACCGTTCAAACCTGAGTTGGAAAGTATCCGTGACATCCGCACGATTTACGGCTGTCAATGTCTTCTCTTTTTCATCGTAGGTGTACGAGTAAAAATGCCGGCCACCGTTTCCCGAAAATTCATAATCGCGCGCAGCATCATCGGTTCTGATTTCTTCAGTGAGTGCTGAATGAAGGGTCACTGGTTCATTTGAGCGAATGCTGAGCGTTGCCCATTTTTCAAACACTACATCACGCCATCGGGCAGAGTGCGTTCGGGAAGGAGGAATGACTTCCCCGTTCACGCTAAACTCTTTTACATTGTACAAACCTTCAGTGCCTGGAATTCCTGCCGTTGTCTGGTATTGATACCCGCCTTGTTTATAGCTTGCGTAAGACTGGTATCCATAGAGGACAACGAAAATAAAAATGAATGCAAGTTTTGCAGCAATCCGGCTATTGCGTTGCCACGCTTCTTTCAACGTTAGTTTATATCGGTTCGGCAACGTATTAAGTTCTGCGCCAAATCGGTAGAGACGAACCACATCGTATGTCACAAGGAAGAGTGCAAAGCTTACGAGCAAAGTTCCATATACATATTCTCCGCCTTCATAGGCAAGGTTCGACAAAACGACATTTCCGGTAAAAGGCAATACAATGAACGCACCAACCAGAGCAGTCTTGCGATTGAGGAGCAGCAATGCCGCAGTGATCTCAACAAGTCCGAGAAAACTCTGATAGCCGGGAACGATTCCGGTGCTCATGGAAAATACCTTCCAGTCCGCGAGGTCACCGTAGTTTGTGTTAAGGTTACTGATCGAGGGCCACGGCATCTGCTGTGGAAAGAACTTTATGAATCCGTATGCAAGGAGCGCGGCCGCAAGGCGATAGCGAATTAAAACCCGAAGCCAGTAGTAAAGTGTGTTATACTCTTTTCGCTCCGGTTCAATTACGCCCCACACAAATGTTCCCGCTAACGCAATCGCTGCGATAACCGCCCAGTCAAGGAATACCGGTACGTCAGAAAAGAATTTTGGCGTGTAGCGCGCAGCATAAAAAAGGTTGCTGACGTGGAGCGAAGACCAGTCGCGGGAAAATAGATCCCCGTAGTAATTCCAGTCCAACGGGACGGCTAACAGCACAAAGTAGATGAAGAAGAACCGGAATACAATTTTTTCGTACCGATTCCAACCGGATTCCTGCAGTTCTGTAGCAGGCTCATTCTTACGTGGCGTGCCAAGTACTTTCTCGGGCTTCACCACAGGCGTATCAATTACGGTCATAGTATTGCGTATTAGTAACCGGGATTTTGTTC
>DASWTM010000292.1:0-3840 GCA_036402115.1 Chryseosolibacter sp. | reverse complement strand
AAAGTAACATGCGCCCCTTGCGCCTCAGCGGCTTTGCGGTAAAATAAACTGCTCTTCGCCTGATTTTGGTCTTGTTTTTGTTTCACCAGCCCTGTGAAAAAAATTGACAAGCTCATCCTGACTTCGTTCCTGGCAACCCTTTCACTTACATTTCTTGTGGTTACGTTCATTCTCCTCAACAGGCAAATGCTCGTATACTACGATGACATCATCGGCAAAGGGCTCGGTTGGGACGTAGTAGGAAGATTCATTGGCTATCTGACAATTTTTATCATTCCGCAGGCTCTTCCGCTTTCCATTTTGCTTGCATCGCTCATGTGTTTCGGGAACCTGGGTGAACATTTTGAACTAACTGCGATCAAAAGTGCAGGCATTTCACTAACCCGAATCATTCAACCCGTTTTTATTTTTGTTGTTGCGCTGACGGCATTCGCATTTTACTTCAACAACATGATTGTTCCGAAGGCTGCACTCGAGGCGTTCAGTTTGTTGTACGACATCAAGCAGACGAAACCTACCATGGATATCCGTGAAGGAACGTTTTACAACGGATTGCCTGATATCAGTATTAAGGTAAATCAAAAATTTGACGAAGATCCGTCTGCATTAAAGGATATTCTTCTTTATGACCATCATGAAGATAACAAGGAAGTGTACGTGGCGGACTCAGGGCGGATGTTTACAATACTGGATGATCGGTATCTGAAATTTGAATTGTTCGATGGCTATCAATACAAAGAAGACTGGACGAAAACGAAAGTTGAAGATGATGATCTGAGTAAAACCAAATTTTCAAAAATTGAAATGGTGGTGGATCTCTCGTCATTCGACATGACGAAGACCGACACGCGCAGTTTTGCAAGTCATCGTTACATGAAGAATCTTCGTCAGCTGCAGCACGATGTCGATTCCCTGACACGGCAAATTGATCATGAACGGAAAAGCAATGGTCAATTGCTCAGCGAGCTTCATCCGAGTAGTTCCATGATGCGTGTGGATATCGATTCGCTTTTTGGTGTGATAGCCGATAGTCAGGCAATTGCGGGCGCTGCTAACAAAGCTCGTATAGTGAAGGCAATGGTCGAAAGTAAAAACGGCTTTCATGATGAACTTTCAAAACAAGTTATTGGCTTTCAGGTACAATGGAACCGCATCATTGCGTACTCCGTTGCGTGCGTGACGATGCTTTTGATCGGTGCTCCGCTGGGTGCAATCGTGAAAAAGGGTGGGATAGGACTCCCTTTCCTTATCGCGATCATTTTCTTTATCATCTTTTTTGTGTTCGACATGCAGGGTGAAAAGCTTTCCATGAGAAATGTGCTTAACCCGTATGTCGGAATGTGGTTCGGTAATGCGTTCTTGTTTGTACTCGGCTGCTACTTCCTATATCAGGCGCGCATCGATGGGCGGCTGTTTGATGCTGACCAGTATTCCATGGCCATTGATCGATTGAAATCACGAGGTAAACGCCTGTTTTCTTATCGCTAGGAATTTTTTCATTTTCGCCCGCATTATTACTAGTCGAAACAATTTCCCGAACATTCAGTAGTTTTGGCCACGGATTAGCATCATGAGGAAATTAGACAAGCTGGTATTAAGTGCATTTGTAGGACCGTTCATTCTTACTTTCCTGGTCGTTGTATTCATCCTGCTGATGCAGCACATGCTCAAGTACTTCGATGACATCATTGGGAAAGACCTGGGTGGGGAAGTAATCGGCCAGCTGCTTTTTTACTTTGCCATTTTTATGACGCCTGTTGCTATGCCACTGGCAGTGCTGCTTTCGTCTCTGATTGCGTTTGGAAACCTCGGTGAGCATTTCGAACTCACCGCTATTAAGGCATCAGGCATATCGCTGTTGCGCACCCTTCAACCCATTTTCTTTTTTGTCATTCTGCTGACGGGCGTGGCATTCTATGCAAACAACAATCTTGTCCCGCGCGCAGCACTGGAAGCGTACAGCCTTCTTTACGACATCAAGCAGAAGAAACCAGCACTGGAGTTGCGCGAAGGTGCATTTTATAACGGCATTCCCGATATATCGATTAAGGTGAATCAAAAATTTGCTGACGATCCTGACGCGTTGAAGGAGATTATTGTCTATGACCATCGAAAAAACGATGGGAACAAAGAAGTTACAGTAGCCGACTCCGGCAGGATGTCAACAATACTAAATGAACGTTATTTAAAATTTGAATTGTACAACGGGTACAACTATACGGAAGGTGCGGCAAATGAACGTGAAATGACAGGTCCGAAGAATGTTAAGCCTGAATCGCTGACACGAAGCAAGTTCGATCGTTCGGAAATTGTTTTCGACTTGTCATCGTATGATCTGAAGCGGACCGATAAAAAGTGGTTTGAAGGAAACCGGATCATGCGCAACCTGAGTGAGTTGGATAACGATATTGACTCAATTCAAGGGGAAGTGAAGCAACAAGCGGCTTACCACTATTCCTACCGTCCAACGCATTTTGAATACTACCGAAAGAAGGACACGGTATACCTCCCGGCAGAGATCTACAACCATAAACTTTCACGTGATAGCCTGGAATACAAGCGCGCACATGGGGTTATTGACGAAAACTACAGACAGGATCCAACATCTATTCCGTATAGTCCTCAACCTCCTAACCCATACACGCCAAAAAAGCCCCTGGTTGTTAGTTTACCGGAAAATGACTCTTCCGCTATGGCTCGGGTTGACGCGTTGTATAATCGACCAGCAAGGCAGGAGGAAGTTCAAGGCGCAACAAACGTGGCGCGACAGATCAAGAGTCAGCTGGAGAACACGAACGCTTCCATCGAAATGTATGATAAAGAATTGGCCGTTTTTGAGATTCAGTGGCATAAGATCCTTGCAAGCTCTCTTGCGTGCGTTGCCATGTTCCTGATCGGAGCTCCGTTGGGTGCCATCATCAAGCGAGGTGGCTTAGGTATACCCTTCCTTGTCTCCATACTCTTCTTTATTGTATACTACCTGTTGAGCATGCAGGGTGAAAAACTTGCTAAAAACGGCACAATTTCAGCGATTACGGGTGTCTGGGCAGCCGATGCTATCCTTTTCGTCATTGGCCTGTTCTTCTTGCGTCAGGCGCGGATTGATGCCCGATTGTTCGAATCTGACTTCTATAGCGTGATCTTCGACAAGGTGAAACGCGCGTTTAAGGCACGAAAAGCGAAAATGAGCCACCTCGTAGGTCAATAAATCGTGGCGAAATGGCTTAAATTTTCGGTTTTCTTGGTAATTATCATGGAAAAACCTACATTTGCCCCTTGAAATAAAGGATAAATAATTTTTTGCGATGTATCTAACAACTGAAATCAAGCAGGACCTCTTCAAGAAACACGGCTTCGCCAAGAAAAAGGAAGAAACCGGCTCAGCGGAATCTCAAATTGCACTCTTTACTCACCGAATCAATCACCTGACTGCACATTTGAAGGACAATAAGAAAGACTTCTCTACCCAGCAAGGATTGATGAAGCTGGTTGGAAAGCGCAAAAAGCTCCTGAATTACCTCATGAAGACCAACATTGACCGATACAGGGCTGTTCTCACAGATCTCGATCTAAGAAAATAATCTTCCCAGGGAACCAATCACATGGTTCCCTTTTTACTTTTATTCATGGGCGAACCCTGTGTGGGGTCGGTCGCCCGAATTAATTCCTATTTATGAAACCAACTGTTATTACAAAAAGCTGTAAGCTCCCGGACGGCCGAGAAATTACTATTGAAACCGGAAAACTAGCCCGCCAGGCCGATGGTTCGGTTGTACTTAAAATGGGCAACACCATGTTGCTCGCCACTGTTGTCTCTGCAATTGATGCCAAAGAAGGAAC
>DASWTM010000291.1:0-2826 GCA_036402115.1 Chryseosolibacter sp. | reverse complement strand
GGCTAACGAACAAAGTTGACAGATCGGTAACGGGCAAAGTCGTTCACCAACAAACCTGTGGTCCAATCCAGCTTCCGTTGAACAACCTCGGCATCATGGCGCTTGACTACACGGGAAGAAAAGGTGTTGCTACCGCTATTGGTCATGCTCCTGGGGCTGCTCTAGTTGACGCTGCCGCAGGAAGTAAGCTCGCGATCGCAGAATCCCTGACGAATCTTGTTTGGACTCCCCTGACCTACGGATTGAAAGGCGTGTCGCTCAGCGCAAACTGGATGTGGCCTGCAAAGAACAAAGGCGAAAATGCAAGATTGTACGAGGCGGTCGAAGCCGTTAGTGATTTTGCTATTAAGCTTGGCATCAATATTCCTACAGGAAAGGATTCACTTTCGATGACGCAGAAGTATCCCGGAGGAGAAGTTGTGTACTCGCCCGGAACTGTGATCATCACAGCGGTTGGTGAATCGGAAGATTTTACAAAGACCGTTTCGCCTGTTCTTCAGCCAATAAGAGGATCGAAACTGATTTACATCAACTTTTCAAAAGATCAGTTTAAACTTGGAGGAAGCAGTTTCGCGCAGGTTGTTAATCTACTTGGAACCGAAACACCAACCGTCAAAGACGAGCTCTATTTTGCAAATGCTTTTTCTGTAGTGCAGGAATTAGTACGACAGGAACTTGTTCTTTCGGGTCATGACATTTCAGAAGGAGGATTAATCACCGCATTTCTTGAGATGACATTCGCGATTCCGAACGTTGGATTGAATGTCGACATTACGAAACTTGGTGATGATCGAATCAAGATACTTTTCGCTGAGAATCCTGCTGTCTTGATTCAGGTATCCGGTGAGAAAGCATTGGATGTTCTGAAGTCAAAAGGAATTTCTTTTGAAGTAATCGGAGATGTTACCGTTGAACGTTTTGTTAATTTGAAATCAGGGAACAAGACTGAAAAGTTGGACATCGACACACTACGTGATACGTGGTTTAAGACATCTTTCCTGCTTGACAGCAAGCAACGACCGAAAGATCATGCTGAAGCTCGTTATCGAAACTACAAGAAGCAGGTACTCGAATACGCATTTCCGAAGAATTTCACAGGACAGTTCAGCACCTATGGAATTGATCCAAAGCGTACAAAACCATCGGGATTGAAGGCTGCGATCATTCGCGAGAAAGGGGTGAATGGTGATCGCGAGATGGCGTACAGCTTGTACCTTGCCGGCTTTGATGTGAAAGATGTTCACATGACGGATCTTGTGTCAGGCCGTGAAGATTTTTCCGATGTAAATTTGATTGTATTCGTTGGTGGATTTTCAAACTCAGATGTTCTCGGCTCCGCGAAAGGATGGGCGGGTGCGTTCCTTTACAATCCAAAAGCAAAACAAGCCCTTGATAATTTTTACGCACGCAAGGACACATTAAGTCTGGGTGTGTGTAATGGTTGCCAACTGATGATGGAACTTGGTCTACTCTATCCGGAGTGGCAGGAAAAAATGCATCACAATAGCTCGGAAAAATTTGAATCCATTTTTTTAACGATTGAAATCCCGGAAAACAATTCTGTGATGTTGAAGTCATTTGCAGGCTCTAAGCTTGGTGTGTGGGTGGCACACGGGGAAGGACGTTTTAAGCTTCCTGCCGATGCGTCACAATACACAATTGCGGCACAGTATTTTTACAAAGAGTACCCCGGAACACCCGGAGGTTCTGATCTTTCAGTGGCTGCTCTCTCCTCAAAGGACGGGCGACATCTGGCAATTATGCCACACATTGAAAGATCACTTTTTCCATGGAACTGGGGATATTACCCATCAGAACGGAAAAATGATGTGATCTCCCCGTGGATTGAAGCCTTTGTAAACGCGCGCGAGTGGGTGAAGAAGAACAGTTGAAAAGATTAGTTAAGGAAAAGGTTTCATCTTCTTTTGTTCCGATGTAGGAATTGAATTATATTCAAATTCATTATTCAATACGCTCGGCCTATGAAGAAACTTTGGACTCCTCTCGTTGTCGGTCTGTTGTTCGTGTCCTGTCTCGGGTACAAAGAACTTCCTGTAGAATACGATTACAGTTATAAAGGGAATTTCAAGCGCTATCGCACGTTCGATATCATGAAGCCTGCGGGCATTGTAGACACTACCATGATGAATGAAACGATTGAAAAATCGATCATTGCAAGAATGAAATTCCTCGGTTATCGGCAGGCGTCTAACAAGCCGCATTTGATCGTTGGTTTCAAAATGTTTAACGACAGTCTGAAATTTAACGGTTACATCCAGCCAGATATTGAAGAATGGGTAAGAAATCAGAAAGAGGATATGAATTATGATCCTCAAAAATATAACCTGAAGACAGGCACACTGCTGATTCAATTTTACGACAGACGGCAGAACCGATCCATTTGGCAGGGGTATGCCACCACGCAATACGGGTCAATTGATTTCAATAACAGCCGCCACCTGAAGAATGCCGTTATATCGATCCTTGATAAGTATCGTTTTTGGGCGGAAGGCTTCCTGGAAGGTGGTAGCACCATTGCAGAGGAAAAAGACCTCTAAAAAATCCGGCTGGTTTTACCTTTTTTCGAAAATAATTCTACCTTTGCAGACCCAAAATCAAGGTTTTGGGGGCTAATTCGATGGATTAGTTCGGGTATTGACCTATGGTGTAACTGGCAACACGCTTGATTTTGATTCAAGAAAGTCCAGGTTCGAGCCCTGGTAGGTCAACTTATCCCGGTTTTTCGCATGAGAGACCGGGATTTTAGTTTTTAAAAGCTATGGGAGTAAAAATCTTCAGTGGTCAAGCCACAGAGTATCTGGCTGA
>DASWTM010000290.1:0-2986 GCA_036402115.1 Chryseosolibacter sp. | reverse complement strand
CTGTTGAACGGAACTCCTGCTTCAATGGAATTCTCCCAAAGCAATTTGCCAGTATTGGTGTCGAGGATGTTCACCTCTTTCGTTGTCACGAACAGCAAGCCTTTTGGAACGATCTCACTGCTCACTAAATCGCCTTTTAACTTTACCGCCTTCTCATACTTTAATGTTCCCGTGGAGGGATCGAGGATGTTGAGATAGTACTCTTCCGCTTTGTTGTTCCATGCATTGTCAAAAGCAGTCGTGATAAGAATTCCTTTGGCAGTCGGGATGTAGCTTACAACGCTGCCCTGCGCCTTCACTCCTTTTCCTTTGTTACCCCACATCATTTTTCCTGTTGAATAATCGATCAGGTTGATGGTTGGCTTCTGCGATGAACGAGGACAAATGATCAATCCCTTTTCATGCATGATAACCTGGTTGAGTTTATCATTTTCTTTTGCAGGCTCTTTCCACAGCGATGCACCCGTGTTCAAATCAAAGGCGTAATACTGGTTGTAATAAAATTTCTGTGGTTCTCCTTTATTTGAGCCTGAGGAGGTTGTAAATCCAGAACCCGTCTCTGATTCGATTTCAGTACCTGCGTAAACAACATTTTTTTGATACGGTGAAAAATAAATTCGTCCAGCTTTCGATGGGGTGATCGCATTCTTCCAAAGGATTTTACCATCGGCCGAATTTAATTTGATCACGTAGTTAGGATGCGTGATGATCATCGATTGATCTGCGAACTCTACCGGCTCACTGGTCAACGATTGTAAATTACTCAGCTGCTGACCCACCTGTTGAAGTTTTCCAAGGAGGCCTTTTTGCGAAGGGGCATCAGCCTTGAACATATCATCGTTCGCCCACAGTTGTTTACCGGAAGCGATATCATACATAAAGAGCGATGCCGCGAGTGTATTCGGACGGGCACCGATCACTAATAGTCTTCCAGACTTTGGCAACACGTGTCGACTCAACACACCGATCTGTTCTTTTTGTGAATCAAACAAAACTTTCCCACCCACTACCTCAATGATCGCCTGCATCGGAATTCGCGAACTCTTGTCCGTCAGGAAAGAAATGGTGACGAACTCAGTTCCTTCCACTTCCTGGAAATTATCAACGCTTAGCGCAGGATAACTGGTGTTTTCCCAGAGGATTTTTCCGTCTGCGGGATTGACGCCATACAGTCCATCGTTTGTACTGACAATCAGATATCCAAGGGAATGAACGCGTTGCCAGTTGATGGCACTTTTGAATTTAGCGCTCCAGGCTGCAGCCTTTTTGGGTTGGGCAGTACTCCATGTAGTGACACTAAGAAATGTCACCACCAAAAGCATCTTCATGGTAGTTTTCATGGTATAGGATTTTTGTTCAGCTCGGTTAGCAGAAATGAGGCCAAACATTAAGTATTGAATTTACAGCATTAAAATGGAGCAAGTAGGGTGATGTAATAAAATCTCACGCCATGAACTATTCAAACCCGATGTTTAAACAAAATCCGTAAAAGTGGAGTATTCGATAGCGTGAGGCATCCGCCTACGATTTGAACTCGTTAAAAATGATTTGCTGCGTTTGCAATTCAGCAAGTATGGGCTCATAAAATTGCTTGCTGGTAGGAATAACAACTCCTCTCGCAGTAATTTTCTTTTGCGCCAGAAGTTTTGCAGCGATCCCTAACGGTAAACCTACGGTCTTCGCCATGGCCGTAAAAACCGGATCTGCTCCCGTTGCCACGAGTGATGACTGAATCTCCCGTTTTTTATTGTTTAGCTCGTAAACAAAGCGATGCCACATCACGATCTGGTCTTTGTCACTTTCAGAGAGCTTCCATTTTTTATTGAGGATGTGTTCGAGTATCTGTGCGGGTGTGCCTTGCTTGAGTCCTATGGGTTCATCAGAAAACATTCCCGACCATTGAAGGTTTTTCAGTTCATGTCCGTATGATGCCAGTTGAAAACGATCGGCAATTTTTTGTTCGACCGATTTCCCCGACTTCTCTTCCAGAAAGGAATTAATAAAAGATTGGTGGGTCATCGTATCAACACCTTCCATTTGGTAAGTGTCATCGCAGCATCCCAGTTGGACAAAAATATTCCAGGCCCCGCAGAATCCTTTGTTACGCAACGTACCGCGCAACATCGTTTGAACATCGGTTAGCCCGTACGTGTCGAGATACTTGAGCGAATCTCTATTCGCATAGCCTTCATATTCACCAAATTCAGGAACCGTAACGGAAGTAATGCGCTGAAAAAGTTGCTGGTAGGGAATGTACTTGAACTTACCACCTTGCAAATACTTTGCTGTGCTTTGACCTGCCATCACCACATTGCGCGGATTCCAGGTGAACTTATATCGCCAGGGATTCTCCGGATCTGTGTCCGGTGCGATCAATCCTCCCGTGAATGATTCAAACGACAGCAATTTTCCGCCTTCGCTTTTAATATGATCAATCACCTGCATCGCACTCATGTGATCAATGCCGGGATCAAGGCCACATTCATTCAAGAAAAGAAGTCCTTTGGAATCAGCCTCCTTGTGAAGCGCTTTCATTTCTTCCGAGACATAACTTGCGTTCAACAAATGCTTTCCAAATTCCAGACATCGTACCGCTACCAATGAATGAAGGTGTGCGGGCATTAATGAAATAATGATATCGGCTTGTTGAATCGCTTCTGTCGTTGATTCGGTTTCGTTGATGTCGAAACGAATTGCCTTTCCGCGGGCATGATTTTGTACTTTTTCTTTTGCTGCAGTAAGGGAGACATCGCCTACTGTTACATTCCAATCGCAGGAGGCTGCGTTATCCAATACATACTTGATCAAGGATGATGATGATCGGCCTGCGCCAAGCACTAAAAGGTTCTTCATTCAACAAAGTAAATGAAAACTTTTAATCTGGAATTCTGAACTGAAATTAATTAACTTACACTTCGCACCGGACGAAAACGCGCATGGAAAAGTTTAAAATTGTCGATCACCTTGAGGAGTTAGACCTTGAGTC
>DASWTM010000289.1:0-42275 GCA_036402115.1 Chryseosolibacter sp. | reverse complement strand
AGATTCTTCAACACCAAGTTTCTCGATGATGATCTGTTTTACTTTTTGTGCAATTTCAGACATGTTTTTACGGTTTAATGATTTAAAAATCTCTGCAAAGAAAGAGATTTAGCGCAATATTGTCAAACTTTTTTGATCTTGGTCAAAACGGCCTAAAACGTGTGTTTTCGATGAAAAAATGAAGAAAAGCAAGTTAATCATCGACTATGAATACAACTTCGAACTCATCGGAATCACTACAGTCGTTCGAGGCTACAGGCTGGCGTGGGAGTTGAACCAGCGCTTAAGCGTCAACCTGGTGAAACAGCCCGATCTGATGGTGGGCTTTAAGAATAATGAAGAAAAAGCGTTCTCCTTCTATGCTTTTGAGACTCCTCTCAATCGATTGAAAGTCTTTAAAAACCGTCCAACCGATCAGGAAACGGGAAAGTATTTCCTGATCCCTGAATTTCCTCACTTTGATTTCATAATTTTGGCGGCCATGGAAGAACATAAGCATCAGCAATTGATCGATTTACTCAAATCCGTTCCGTCCATTCAACTTGTTAGTCCCATCCCGTTGGAAGGATTGAAATCAAAATCTAATTTCATATTCTGATCATGTTGAAACTTCCATCACACAATGTCTCTAGTTTATTGTTTATACCCTGAACCTTATGTTTGAAAAAATTTCTTACAACAAAACGAAGATTGTTGCCACGGTCGGTCCTGCTTCTAATTCCAAGGACATGCTTCGTGCGCTTATTAAAGAAGGTGTTGATGTTTTCCGTCTGAATTTTTCTCACGGCAGTCACGAGGACCACTTGAAAGTGATTACAGCTGTACGTGAGCTCAACCAGGAACTCGGCACCACCGTTTCGCTTTTGCAGGATCTTCAGGGACCAAAAATCCGCGTGCAGGAAATGCAACCGGATACAACGATCGTTCGCGGCCAGGAACTCATCATCACCACGCGTCAGCTGCTCGGTAACAACGAGATCTGCAGCACCTCGTACCAGAATCTACCGAAGGATGTGAAGTTTGGTGACATGATTCTTGTAGATGATGGAAAGATAGAATTGAAAGTGAAAGAAGTTCGAGATACTGATGTTGTCACGGAAGTCGTTTATGGTGGACCGTTAAAGTCACGCAAGGGAATTAACCTGCCTTTTACGAAAGTATCGGCACCATCGCTCACGGAAAAAGATTTGCACGACCTCGACTTTGGAATTAAAAATAATGTCGATTGGATCGCTTTGTCATTTGTCAGAAAAGCTTCTGATATCTATGCGTTGCGCGAGATAATTGATCGTAATAAATCAACGTCACGTATTGTAGCAAAGATTGAGAAGCCTGAAGCGCTTAGTAATATCGATGAGATCATCGCAGCAACGGATGCTTGTATGGTGGCGCGCGGTGACCTGGGTGTCGAGATCTGGTTGGAAGAAGTTCCAATGGTACAGAAGATGCTCGTAGAAAAGTGTAACAAGGCGGGTAAGCCAGTAATTGTTGCGACCCAGATGATGGAGAGCATGATTGAGAATCCTCGCCCTACACGCGCGGAGACCAATGACGTTGCTAACTCCGTAATGGATGGCGCTGATGCTGTAATGCTTTCTGCGGAAACAGCAGCTGGTAAATATCCAATCGAAGTAATCCGGTCGATGGTGCGCACAATTGCGTCCGTTGAAAAGAATCCGAATATCTATTTCCGTTTCCGAGAAGTCGATCCAGCCTCTCCGATTTATATTAACGATTCCCTTGTACTGGCGGCATGTAAGCTTGCAAAGGATGTAGGAGCAAAAGCGATCGTTGGAATGACTGCTTCCGGTTACACGGCATTCAAATCTTCATCGCACAGACCAAATGCAAACATATTCGTGTTCACGGGTAACCGATCACTCATTAATAAAATCAATCTTGTATGGGGATCGCGTGCGTACGTGTACGACAAGAATGAATCAACTGATGAAACCATATCAGACGTTGAAGCAATTCTCAAAAAGGAAGGCCACGTCAAGACAGGAGACATTTTTATTTTCCTGGCGAGCATGCCGATCAGTGAACGTGCACGGACGAATACGTTGAAGATTAATATTGTGAAATAGCGGAAAGCTTAAAGCTTAGAGGGGAAAGCCGGTGTGTGTGCATCGGCTTTTCTTTTTAGATAGCTTGCAGGGTGTAGCCACCAAGACAGCAAGGCACGAAGACGCACCAAGGACTTTGCGCTTTGCTGAACATGATATGATTAGCACAAGCTCTTGGTGTTCCTTGGAGTCGTGGTGTCTTGGTGGCTACAGACTCAACCTGGGAATCACCATGACCACTTCTTCCTCCCGCTCAACAACAACAGCTCCCGCAGGATCGCCTTTTGGTGTGACGATCACACGACACAAAGAAGCGCTCTTGCATTTAGATTATAGCAAAGGCTTTTCATCGTCATAAACCAATGCCGATTACCAAACCCAGACTGCGTGATGCGTCAAACTTTTCTACCCTGACTGCAGTTTCATATTCATACGTAAAACGGGGTGACAGTTTAAGTTTCCCGAGCGATACTTTTGCGCCCAGCCCCACTACCACTCCGGTTTCAAATTTCTGTTCTTCATCCCCATCTGAAAAAATACTTCCGGCAGGTGGATCCACGTATGAGAACTTGCCCTTTCGAATTCCATTCGTGATCCCGAAGTCAATAAAGAACGCACGTTTCTTACCAGGTAATGTTTCGCGGATTGCTGTAACCAATCGAACTGTGCGCATTTCGATTCGTGTTCCCCAATTGCCAGCATACTGCTCAGCCATCGACTTAACTTTCAGTTCATTGTAAATTGATGAGCGACCTTTTAAGAAAAATTCAGCAAAAACACCTGCACCAAAATTGATCCCATCATGTGTAGTGCGTACCACCGCCAAGCCTGATGCATAGGCTGAGTAAAGTGTGTAAGCCTGGACAGCCACTCCAAGCTGTGGTTTTCTTCTGGTTTGTTGTTGGCGTGCCTGGGGTGCACTAGCCATGACTGGTGTTCCAAGACATCGATTTAACTCCAGTACTATTTTTTCAAGCGATGATCGATTATATGAAGCGGATTTAATTCTTTCCGAAATGTTTTCGCACGATAAACCAAGGATAACAAGTTGCTGCTTCCAACCTTCAAAAGTCCTTACGGTTGGTCGCCCTGCTACATTGCTGTGAAAACTTCGATTTAATAATTCGACAGGATTTTTACCTGATTCATGAAGGAAGTAGTGCACTCTTCCATTCTCATCCACCAAAGAGTAAAGAGAGAGACCGCCCTTTAAATGAATTTTCAAAAAGAAGTTTCCGTCTGCGTAATGCTCCGGATCCCGGCTTGTCGATAAGTAGTTAGGATCCTCCCGGCTATTATCAAATTTGACGTTATGCTTTTCGAACCAAACTCCATCGCTTAGTTGAAACGCCTCAATATCATTTAAGCCCAGAACTTTAGGCTGGTCGGTCGTAGAAGTTTTAAATTCTAATTGGGTTGGATTCGTTTCCCAATTTCGATCATTTATCAGGCCGGTAATGGTGTCACCCTTGGCAATAACTACCTTTCCGCGAAGGAAATTTGATTGACCAAATAAGAATGAAATGCTGAGCGTAAATAGAATGCTCAAAAGAACTTTTTGCATAGGGTTTTTTTCAAAGATAAAGATATTATTGAGGCTAGGGATTTTGAGGATTATTTTTCTACTGTAGTCCACTTAAGTTTGGTACCACTAGGATAATTTGCTCACGCTCAACAACAACAGCCCCAGCAGGATCGCCCTTTCGTTTTCGCACGAATTTCTTTGGCGTGACAATAACAGGACACAATGAATCATTCTTTCGTTTAGAATTGTAGGCAGCTAGTTCAGCCGCGCGTTCAATCACGTCTTTTGGAAAATTTTTTCCCGCTTGATATTTTATCAATACGTGTGAGCCAGCAACGTCCTTCGCGTGCAGCCACAGGTCCTCCTTATACGAAAACTTCTGCGTCAGCACATCATTACTGTCGGAATTTCGGCCAACCCAAATTTTGTAGCCTTTAAAAATAAATTCGTGGTAGGGTAGCGGTTCGGCTTCTTTTGACTTTTCTCGAGATGTTTTCTCTTTCGAAAACTCAGAGAGGTCTTTAAGCGATTGAGATGCGCGCAGGCTCGTGAGTTGAGATTCAAGGTTATTAATTTCCTTTTGTTTGTTCGCCAGCGTTTCTTTCAGCTTGTCAATCTCAATCTGCTGATTTTTTGCTTTGCGGTAAAATGTCTCTGCGTTCTTCTGTGGTGGTTGATCTTTGCGAAGTTTAATTTCGATGGGCTTATTTTCGTTGTAAAAATTTTCAACCGTGATTTTATCTGCACCCACCGGAATTTGATGCATGTTGGCCATGATCAGGTCAGCCCAGATTTTGTAGTTGTTGTTGTTTTCAACTTCGATGAGTTTGGCACTTGTCTTCTTATAATAGTTTGTTGCGCTTTGAAGCTTCGACAGCAGGCTGCTGATTAAATTTTGTTTTCGATCATCAAAAGACTTGGCGTGAATGCTGGTGTAAAAAAAATCATTTGCGGCTTCAATTGGATCGCTATGCTTTCGTTTGACGTTACCGGCTTGGAAAAGCGTGAGCACAATTTTCCCGTCCCACTCCGTCACAAAAAAATCAGTTGTCTGCTCCAGTTTAGTGTGTATTTGAACAATGCTTTTCCATTTTTCTTCTTCTGTCTTTGTTTCGAATCCATGCTGCTGCAGATATTTCCAAACTTCTTTTCCGAATGTAAAGAAGTGATTGACAAGATTGCTTTGGTTGGAGAGGAACGCTTCGTACGACCAATCAATCATGCGATCGAGATCATAGAGAATGATTTTCGAATCGGCAACAAGAGAGTTTTTAAATAGAAGGGGAGGAGTTACTCCTTCAAACACAAGAACATTTGCCTTATTCCCATGCATTTTAAACAGTACAGTGATGTTATCCGACAGCAGCAGAGCGAAGCTTCGTTCATTTGAAAATTGTCTTAAACCGTGAACCCTTCTGCCAATGATTGTGTCGAACAAATCAATGCTGTTTTTCCTCGCACGATTAAATTCTTTTGGGAATGAAAGAGCACTCAACTGGGGTGACAGAGACGCTTTGATCAAGAAGGGGATAGTCGCGGTCTCAAAGCGGATAACAAGTTCATCCTTATTCTGGCTGAAGCATTCGGAAATGACGGTTCCTTTTAGTTCTTTTTCAAGAGCAGCGGAAAGTTGTCGAAGAAAGTAGAAATTGTTGTGCACGCTTCAAGCCGAGGGCGTAAAGATAGCAAAGAACATCAAAGCGTGAGTTGCAGGCCGTCATAGGCAAGTGAGATGTGGTCAGGAAGTTCATCCGAGATTTTTGCATGTCGGCCGAGCTTGTGACTCATGTGAGTAAAGTATGCGCGTTCAGGTTTGATTCGTTCAACGATAGCGATTGCTTCCTCGAGGTTGAAATGTGAGATGTGTTGTTCTTTCTGGAGGGCATTCAGCACTAGTGTCTTTGTGCCTTTCAGTCGCTGCATTGTTTCTTCGGGAATAAATTTCGCATCCGTGATGTAACTGAAATCACCAACGCGAAATCCCATCACGGGCAGTCGAAGGTGTAAAACGTGGAGCGGGGTAATTTCGATTCCGTTGACGTGAAACGGGTCGTTATCGACCAGACGCAGTGCGAAGCGAGGTATGCCTGGATAATATTTCTCCGCGAAAGCATAAGCAAACTCCGTTCGTATCTGCTCCAGCACTTCCTGCGTTCCGTAAATAGGCATGTCCATCTCGTGCATGAAATTAAACGCACGAACGTCATCCATACCCGCGGTGTGGTCGCGGTGTGCATGGGTGAGTAGGACAGCATCCACGCGATTAATTCTTTCCCGCAACATCTGTTGGCGAAAATCGGGCCCAGTATCAACAACGAAGGTTTGATCAGCGATGTTGATGCTGATGGATGTGCGAAGACGCTTGTCGCGGAAATCAAGGGAAGTGCACACGTCACATGTGCAGCCGATCACAGGCACACCTTGTGAAGTACCGGTGCCCAGGAACGTTACCTTCAAGCCGCTTGAGATTGTTGGAAGAGCTCTTCGTAAAGTTTAATGCTCTTTTCGGTGAAGCGGGTGGTATCCAACGTGATGTTCTTCAGGAGATCAAGCAGCGTATTGATCTTACCCTCCGTAGGATAAAACTTATTCACGATGATGATCTTCTGATCTTTCAATACACAATACCCCGACTTGAAGTTGCCCTTCTCGTACCGCAACGTATAATCCGATTCGGCAATGAGGTCCTCAAGTTTGGTCAAAAATTGCGTGGTGTATTTAATCATAGTGGTTAAAAAATCTTCTCCAAGACAAAGATAACGCTAATTTCCGTGTAAAAATGCGGTTTTGTGGAAAAACTTGTGGATAGATTCAAACCGTGTGGATAACTTCTAGATTCCTAGGATGTTGCCTTTTTCTGGGAATTTTAAGCTTAAACAGTCACTTTTGCGACTTGAAAAAAGGGAAGAAAACGCTGCTCGTTATTGCTGGGCCTACTGCGGTTGGTAAGACCGATCTTGCCATTTTGCTGGCAAAGCAACTGAAAACGGAGATTATTTCTGCCGATTCGAGGCAATTTTTTCGCGAGATGGAAATTGGTACCGCAAAACCCTCAGCCACAGCGTTGCAAGAAGCCTCGCATCACTTCATCAATTCGCATTCGATCACTGAAACATATGATGCTGCTCAATTCGCTAAGGATGCTCACTCGCTTCTTACCAAAATATTTGAGTATCGAGACGTGTGCATCTTGTGTGGGGGATCGGGGCTGTATATTAAAGCCGTGTGTGAAGGCTTTGATGATATTCCGGCAATCTCAGACGACATTCGTCAGTCATTGATTATGAAATATGAATCGCACGGCATTGAATGGCTGCAAGCCGAAATGAAAAAGGCCGATCCCGAATATTATGAAGTACTCGATCGACATAATCCTCACCGTCTCATCCGGGCACTTGAGGTGAAGATCGGAACCGGCAAATCGTTATCGTCTTTTTTCGCGAAGGAGAAATCAAATCCTAATTTTAACACGCTTAAGATTGGCCTTGAGCTTCCGCGTGATCTTCTGTATGAAAAAATAGACAAGCGCATGGACTTAATGATTGGGCATGGCCTTTTCGAAGAAGCTAAGGCATTGATCAACTTCCGTGAACATCAAGCGTTGCAAACTGTCGGGTATAAAGAAATTTTTGATTACTTAGATGGTCAGTATGATCTGGAGGAGGCGATTCGACTCTTAAAGCGAAATTCCAGACGCTACGCCAAACGCCAACTTACCTGGTTTAAGAAAGACAAGGAATTTGTTTGGTTTGACGCACGAAACCAGGAAGAGATTTTAGGGTATATTGATAAACATCTAACTCATAGTGACGAATAACGAATGACGAATGACGAATAAAAGACAGGCGTATTCGTAGTTCGTCACTCGTCACTCGTCACTTGTCATTCGCAATCTAAAATGGCAGACAGCAACAAAGTTCTCATCATCACATACTACTGGCCTCCCTCCGGGGGAAGTGGCGTTCAGCGTTGGCTGAAATTTGTGAAATACCTCCCGCAGTTAGGTTGGCAGCCGTATGTTTTCACACCGGAGAATCCTTCGTTTGACATCAAGGATTCCTCGCTATTAAAGCATGTTCCGGAGGAGGCTGAAATAATCCATTTTCCGATTTGGGAGCCCTACGATGCGTTTCTGAAAATCTCGAAGGTCTTTGGTGGAGCGTCATCGAATAAACCTACCGCAGTAGTTGCATCACAAAAGAAGTCTCTCTTTCAGCGCATCACGACATGGGTGCGCGGCAATTTTTTCATTCCTGACCCAAGACGTTTTTGGGTGAAGCCTTCTGTGGGCTTCCTTGAAGATTTTCTGGATGCAAACAGAATCACAAAAATAATAACGACAGGGCCGCCACACAGCATGCACCTGATCGGTTTGAAGTTGAAAGAGCGTAACCCGAAGCTGATGTGGATCGCAGACTTCCGGGATCCATGGAGCGAATGGGGTTTTTTGGATTCGCTGTCGCTGAGCACGTTTGCGCGCAATCAACATCGGAAGTTGGAGGAAAAGGTCTTGCGCACTGCGGATCGGGTTGTTACAATCACGCCATTTTATGTGAGGCATTTTGCCAGACTGGGGAATCGGAAAGTTGATTTGTTGACGAACGGATTTGATGATGACGATTTTGCGAATTTGGTTTATGTGAAATCTTCGCACTTTGTAATCCGCCACGTGGGTATTATAAATGAAAAATGTGATCCACGCCCGTTCATGCATGCATTAGCCGAATGGTGTGATGAAAATCCCGTGGCGGCCGAATACTTGATTTTGGAATTCATTGGTGAGGTGCATCCGGAGTTTCAGTTGTTTGTAAGATCATCGAAAATGGCGGCACGCGTCAAATTCCCGGGATCGATGCCTCATGCTGAACTCATGAAGCTGTATGGTTCATCATCGCTCCTGTTGATGGTGCTAACAGGATATAAAGATGCAGAAGGCTATATGCCCGGAAAACTTTTCGAATATATCGCTACAGGCCTTCCCATATTAGGGATCGGGCCGGAAAACGGGGATGCTGCAGCGTTGTTAAATGAAAGTGGTGCGGGCGTTATGATTGATGGTTCCAATCGGCAGCGCATAAAGAGTCTGTTGGCCGAACAGTTCGCGGCATGGTCTAACTCAACCGTTCCGGTGGTTAAGAAATCTCAGGCGGCTGCGTATTCCCGCAAAGCTATTACGCAGCAACTTATCAATGTGCTTCAAGTAAGGCCGTAAAGAAAACCCATTTCTAGCGCTTTCGTGATCAGTTCAGCCGCATTATTCACATTCAGCTTGCGCATCATGTTTCTGCGATGCGCTTTCACCGTCAGGTGTGAAATTTTCAATCGCTCTGCTATTTGTTCGCTTGTCTTTCCGGATGCAATAAGCCGCAGAATTTCATGTTCACGATCAGAGAATGGTGATTCAATTCGTGTTGCAGTTGCTGGTTGTGGGAATAGTTTTTCACCCTTGACTGTCTTGAGCAGCGAGTCGATCAACTGAGTGCTCTCCATAGATTTATTCAGGTAAGCGTCTGCACCCAACATGAACGCTTCCTGAGAGAATACATTTTCTTCATGCATACTCAACACTACAATTTTTGAAGCTGTGTTGTTTAATCGTATCCTCTTAATCGCATCAAACCCATTGAGATTTGGCATTTCAACATCGATGATCAGTAAGTCCGGATTGTGGACGTTCATCTTCTCCAACAAGGTTTGCCCGTTGTAAAATTTCTGAAGTACGTGAAAATGCCCTGAGTCAGTGAGAACGCGCTCAAGACCATCGCAAAAAAGTTTGTGATCATCTGCCAGTACAGTTTTAATCAAGCTACCTCCTTATTTAAAGTTTTAATTGGGATATCAATGGTATAGCAAATTCCGAATTTACCAGAGTCAAATCTCAACGTACCATTAAGTGATTTGATCCGTGACTCAATGCTGTCGAGGCCGAGACCACTTTGAAGGGGATCGTATGAAAATCCGATTCCGTCATCCTCATATAAAATATTGAGAACATCATCGAATGAGTTGATATGAATGGTTATGTTCTTCGCAAATGAATGTTTGATTGAGTTGTTCAATAGTTCCTGCAACACCCGAAACAGCATGATGTTGAGATCACTTCCGCCCACATCTTTTCCGTACGTTTTCAGTGAAATCTCAATGGGGATATTTTTATTTAGTTTCCCAATGTAATTCTTTAAGCTTGTGAAAAGCCCATAGCGTTCAAGACTGGGAGGTGTAAGTCCGTAAATAATCTCTTTGATTTCGCGGATAGCGATTTGAAACTGTTCTTCAACTTCGCTGGCAAGCGGATCCTTATGGCTCTGTAAAATCTGGTTAACGGTTAGCTTGATCGCAGTGAGGTTTGTTCCGACCCGGTCATGCAGTTCTTTTGAAATGCGATTACGCTCGCGCTCAAGGGTCACAATTTCCGACTGAATAAGCTTTTGCTGATGCTCATTAATGATTCTCAGGTAGTGGTTCTTCTGATCATAGATTGATTGCTGGTGGCGAACATAGACAAATGCTATACCCCCAACTGTCATGAGCGCAATGACATACGTATACCACTGATACCACCATGGTTTTGAAATGTTGAACGCTATCATTTGCGCTTGATGCCAGTGGACACGATCAGTCGAATACTGGAGTGCAAGTTCATAATCTCCTGGCGAAAGCGATGAAAAGAGCAAAGACTTATCGCTGGTGTATGTCCAGGGATCTTTCTTTGTCAATCGATAACGTAAGAAGATATTCTGACTGTTGAAAGAGATGAATCCAACGGATATGGCAACATCATTCTGGTGATGTTGCAGGTTCAATAATCTTACGCTGTCAGTTACCTCATTGTTGACCTTGATGTGGCGGGTGTAAGGAATGGGTTTTCTTGTTTCGAATTTTGAGATCGAGAGAGGGATGACCGAAAAGTTGTTCCCGGAGAACACCCAGATCGTTCGATTCACAAGCGAAAGAAAGTCAATTTTGTCACTGATCAGGCCTGTTTTTTTTGTCAGGTGCTCAAAAGTTAGTGAATCCTTCTCAAGGGATGTTACCGGAATCTTAACAAGCCCTTTTTCTGTCCCTAACCAGATGTCAGAGTAGTCAAGTGCCACATCGTAAATATTGTCCGCGATAAAACTATTTTGCGTGTTGTAGATCTTGTACTTCAAAGTCTCTTTGTCGACAATAAGAAAACCGCTGCCGATTGTACCTAATAGCATCGTGCTCCGATTAAGCGATGTTAGGCTTGTGATCTTGAAGTCAGAAAAAGCTTCAAGGGGAGTTACTTTAGTAAGTAGGGTGTCACGAATATGCAAACCAGTTCTGTCCGCCAGAAATATTCTGTCCTGGTCAACGAGTATTGCGCGATAGGGGACGTTGATTCCCATGGTGGCAAACACACATTTGTCGTTTCGAAATTTTCGCAGCCGGTTTCCTCCATAGGCCCACAGCGTACCCCGTTCGTCTTCTGAATAGTCGATGGCAGAGGAAACGGCTGACTGTCCAACCAGCTTGTATTTTGAATCAAGTATTCGGATATTTTGATTAGTGGAGACAAACAGACGCGATTTGTTTGCCTGATACAGCGAAGTGATTGACGGCTCATAATGGGCAACAAGATTTTCCTCCTTGGTAATCTTGTCAATGCTGTACAACGCACCCGTCTGATCGCCAATCATTACTTTAGTGTCAAGCTGCGCAACTCCTTTGATGCGAGAGGTGGTGATCAAGGGATAGTGCTTCAGAAGCATGTTAGGCACGTGGAAGACGCCATTTTCCAGTGTGGTGAACCAAAAGCCGCCTTCGTGATCATGCATCACGCGTGTTACTGATTTGTCTTTTACGAAATACGGCTGCCAGCTTGTTTTTAAGTCGGTAGATTCGAATCGTTCGGCACCACCATTCAGATAGCCAACCCAAAGCGCGTCATTTCTGTCGACTGACAAGCTGATGATCGGTTTGCCAGTGGCCTTTACCTTGAACACCTGACGTCCATCGTAACAGAATATGTCATCGTTGAGATTAAAAAAGTTCAGCCCTTTCCACCGGGTCCAGCAATAGACGCGATTAACGTATACACCAGTCGTTGGCTCAACCGAGAATCGTTTTCCATCCACAAACACTGCATCAATCGGAGTGTCGCGTGAGGCGAGCCCAACGAGGTAGCTACTGTCAACAGTGATGTGGTACAATCCATATTCTTTGAGGCTATCGATGGCTAATTCACCAGTAGGCCCGATTGTTCCATGGTTGTTTGCTGCGGTGAATACCAGTTCATCCGTGGCGCGAACCACGAACTGAATGTATCCGTGCTGCGTAAATCTAGAGAGAAGTGAGTCATGAGCGTAACGAAAAATCCTCCCGTTGTCAAAGTAGCTTAGCTTTCCCGAAAACGTCCGGAACCACATTCTCCCTTTTGAGTCCTCGAAAAAACCAAATACCACCGGATCGCTCAGGCCGTTCTTGACGTGAAAAGTTTCCATGAAGCTTCCATCATATCGGGCAACTCCATTGTCCGTCCCGAACCAAATAAACCCATTCGCATCCTGATATGCCTCGTAAACTTCAGCGCTTGGTAATCCGTCCGCCACAGAGTAGTTATACACGGTATAGCTTTGGGCAAAACCAACGAGGCAGGAGAATGAGAGGAAAATGAAGGTTAGGGTTCGCATACCGCACTGACAATGTCAAAATTACGAACGAAAAATCGATTACCCTTCCCCAAATATTTGGCTGTTCGTAGTTGAATATTAATGCGCGGCAGGTAAGTTGTCCCAGAGACGATGTAATAATGGAGATTGTAACGCTTTGATAATCAAGGACGGGTGAATCTGCCTAGTCCCAAAGAACTAGCTGTTGGCTGGTAATGATTGATAAGAATGAAGTTTTTTTACTTAGGAAGGAACACCGAAATTTATTAAAATTTTTGAATTACCCACAACAAAAGATAATTCAAGAAGACCTTCTCTCTCTAGTTACTGATCATTATAGTTGATTGAGCTCCGGCTTGCATCAGCTATAATGATGGTGGCTAGTAATCTCCCGCCCTATTCCTTATATCGTTCAAAAGTGTGTTACTTTGCCACTCCATTGGTCACACTGTGCATATTAGCAAGCGTTTCATTAAAAGTTCAGTTGTCTATACCGTAGCGGGAATGCTACCGATGGGCAGTGCGGTCATTCTGTTGCCGTTTTATATTGCTTTTCTTTCAACATCAGACTTCGGGGCGCTTTCGATCTACTTTGCTTTTTCGCTGCTGATTCAGATCATCACAACCTTCAGTTTCGACACATCTTTATACATACATTATCATGAACTCAAAAATGATCGACCGAGGCTGAACACTTTCGTATCCTCTGCCTTTTTTCTAATGATCTTTATAGGGTCGGCAGTCGGTTTGATTTTCGTATTTGTCGGAGATTTCGTTTTCACGAAGATTTTTGAAGGGAAAACAATCTCCTTTCACCCGTATGGCCTTATTGCTGCTTTCACCGGAGTTTTTCAATCGCTCTTTAAAGTGAAAGGCAACCTGTTGCAGAGTCGCGAGAAACCAGATGTGTTCTTCTGGGCGAATGTAATCTCTTTCGGTTTAGTTGTCGTATTCACGATCGCAGGGCTTAAGGTGTTTCCAAATACACTCGTGGGACCTGTTGGCGGCAGGATGTTGGCTGCTGTGCTGTCCGGTTCGTGGGCATTCTGGCGCATACTTCGCGAGTTTGGTGTACACTTTAACTACCCGCTGCTGCGATCAACTTTCCATTTCAACTTCTACACATACTTCTATCAGATTCTTCAATGGGTGATCAACTACTTTGATAGGGTTATTCTAGTTTTCTACCTCACCCTTTCAGACATTGGTGTTTACGATTTTGCTTTTAAGTGCCTGCTCATCATTGAATTTATTCTCAATGGCCTTCATAACACCTTTTATCCGAAGGTGGTTAGTACGGTGATGGGGCAAAAGCAAAAAGGTTCTTCACCTGAAACGAACCGCTATTACCACGGTTTTATCGCGGTGCTCATGATCCTAATCTGCTTTTGCATTCTTACGTTCCCCTGGGTGATCGAGACCTTCGTCAGCAAGAGGAGCTATCATGAAGCGATTCCAATTCTTCCCTACCTCGCAGTGATTTATATTTTCAGGGCGATACGACTTTACTTTGCATCGCCCTATGGCATCATCAAATACACGAAGCCGTTGCCAATTATTTACGGCATTGTCTCCGCGGTAAAAATCGGATTGACCATTCTCCTTATCACCCGGTTTGGATTGTACGGAGCGGTGGCGTCATCGATCACCGCTGCCATTCTGGAAATCATCCTTCTGCGCTTTAACCTCGGAGAACGATTTGTCTTTACGTATAACCGCTTCAAAATCCTTGTTGCCCCGATCGGATTATTTTTGCTGATCGTTGGTCTTGAGCCCTTTTACGGAATTCAATTCGGTTTCCTGCTTCATCTGTTCTATGTGATCGCATGTGTAGTTATGCTGTGGTGGGCATACCGGAACGAATTAAAATTGCTTGATCCACTAAAAATTATCCGGTAGCCTTTAATTTTAATGTTTTAATTTCATTTGCTGAATGATACCCGTTACGAAACCATTTCTCCCACCGGTTGAAGAGTACGAGCGCTACGTCCGTGATATCTGGAAACGTAATTGGCTCACCAATAATGGTCCGTTGGTGAACGACCTGGAATTGAAATTAAAAGAATTTCTTGACGTAAAGCACCTGCTGTTTGTTACGAATGGAACGATCGCGCTTCAACTTGCCATCAAGGCGCTGAAACTGACGGGAAAGATTATTACAACTCCTTTTTCATATGTAGCGACCACCAGCAGCATTGTTTGGGAGGGGTGCGAACCTGTGTTTGTCGATATTGATCCGAAGACATGCAATATTGATCCCAATAAGATTGAGCAAGCCATTACACCGGACACGTCAGCGATTCTCGCTACCCACGTTTACGGTAATCCGTGTGATGTGGAGGCAATTGATAGGATTGCTAAAAAACATAAGCTTAAAGTGATCTATGATGGCGCTCACGCGTTTGGAGTAAACTACAAAGGACGGTCAATTTTCGAGTGGGGTGACATCAGTACCTGCAGTTTTCATTCGACAAAATTGTTTCACACGATTGAAGGCGGAGCGGTGGTGACCAACGACCCTGAACTGCTGAAACAGATGGCTTACCTAAGGAACTTTGGTCACGATGGTCCGGAACGGTTTGCTGAGTTAGGCATCAACGGGAAGAATTCTGAATTTCACGCGGCCATGGGTCTTGCAAACTTGCCTTACATACAAAGCATATTAAAGAATCGCAAGACGCTTTCATCACACTATGACAACTTCTTGAGAAATTTCAAAGCCGTACGCCCTGCCGTTGGGAAAGATGTTGACTACAATTTCGCATACTATCCACTTATATTTGATTCACCAGCGTTGCTCACGAAAGTGCAGGATGCCCTCAATCATAACTGGATTTATCCGAGGCGTTATTTCTATCCTTCACTGGAAGGGTTGCCGTATATAAAAGCCAAAGCAACCTGCATCATTGCTGCGGATATCGCATCACGCGTGTTATGTGTTCCGTTGTTCGATACGCTGTCAAAAGAAGAGATCGACATGATCTGCCGTATCATGCTTCGTGCCCAAAATAATTAGTATGGTAATCGTTGGTGCAAAAGGATTGGCAAAGGAAGTACTCGGAATTTTCGCCCAGCGAAACGAACTGGACAACTTGTTTTTTTTCGACAATGTTTCGCACGATCTGCCAGCGAAACTCTTTAATCAGTTTCCGGTTCTGCGATCCGTGGAAGCGTTAAAAGATACGTTCTTAAAAATTAACGACAACCGCTTTACCCTTGGGCTGGGCAATCCAGTCTATCGCGAGCAGCTGACGCAATTGCTTGCCAGTGCAGGAGGCAGGCTTGTTTCGGCTATTGCAATGACTGCCGATATTGGAACCTATGGAAATAAGATCGGAGAGGGTTGCACCATTTTGGCTGGGAGTGTGATTACCAACGGTGTAACGATTGGTAAAGGTGTATTGATCAACCCGCTTTGTTCCCTTTCTCATGATTCAACGATTGGTGATTTTGTCGAGATGTCCCCGGGAGTTCGTATTACAGGACATTGCAAGGTTGGTCACTATTCTGTCCTGGGAACAAATGCCGTTCTATTGCCGAAGATAACGATTGGCGAGAATGTGATTGTTGGTGCGGGTGCCGTGGTGACACGCGATGTGCCGGACAATTGTATGGTTGCAGGTGTTCCTGCCGTTTTGAAAAAGAAACTTGATCCACTTCACCGGTAACGGTCAATGAACCTCCACATACTCCCTGACAGCAAATTCAGCGAAGCTTTTTACAATAATATGGTTGAGGCCGGCTTGACTGGCAACAACAAATTCGTCATTCGCACGCGCGCCAAGAAGTTAGTCCATGTGAAGGAACTGCCGTTTGCACCACTTTATAGTTTGGCCTTTAGCCGTTACGTTGGAGATGTTTCCAGTTATGAGCGAGTTTTCATCCATCAACTTTCACCGCTGATGTATCGGTGGATTGCGACACACTCTTTTAAGGAGTTGAACTGGATAAGCTGGGGAACAGACCTGTATACGCTTCCTTTTGTGAAGGCGGAATTCCTGGAACCAGAGACACGTCCATTAGTCAGGCGCGCCTTCAACGGCTCCATGTTTCTGTACTTGTTGAAAGTATACCTTACCAACATGCCCTTTAAGCGGAAGGCATATGCTAAGGTCAGTAATATGCTTACGTGGATGCGATCGGAGTTTGAGTTTGCACGAACACAGATCCCGCCTCTCAAAGCTTCTCACTTGGATTTTTTTTACGAGAATCAAATGCCGTATGAGAAGATTGACGCCATTGTCGCCACCGCGGAATATGATCCACAGAAGCGCCTAAGACTTATTATTGGAAATTCCGGTACGCCAACAAACAATCATCTTGATGCAATTCGAAAGATTGACAACTCAGGAATAGAGGCAGACCTCCACATTCCGGTGTCATACGGGGACCCGGCCTACATCGCAGCACTAAAGAGAAGTACCGGATTCTACAAAGCCGGGAAAATCCATTTTATCGATAAGCTCATGCCGTTCGAAGAGTATGTCCGCTTTTTGTACTCAGCAGATGCGTTGGTGATGCATCACATTAGGCCGCAGGGATATGGAAATATTTTTATGATGATGTACATGAATAAGCCGGTGCTGCTCAATGCAAAGAACATTTCGCTTCAGGACCTTCAACGAGCTGAACTGAAGTGGCTGACCTTGGAGCAACTTCAAGAATCATCGACAAAACGAGAAGTAGAAAACAAAGAGAAAATAGTGAAGTTCCTGGCCCATGAGCGATTGCTCACCCTATATCGCGCACTATTTAAATAGCCCTTGCCTAAAGACTAATATAATTTCAATTAATTAACGAGGCCACGAGTTCTTGCATTCGAATGGCATTCTTCTCAGCGTTGTAATCCAAAGCAGCCGCAGCACTCCTCTTTTTCATTTCGGCAACCTCAGCTTCGGACAATGCATTTAGCGCGTGTGCGAGTGATTCAGCACTAAAGTCTTTTGAAACGACACCATTTTGGTAAGTAGCAACAATTTCTGCCATTTCAGGTGTTGGTCCAATAGCAATAGCGAGTCTTCCCTGAATAAAATCGAACAGCTTGTTTGGCAATGTGTTTTGATAGTTGAAGTTGATCGGAGGCAGAAGAAAAACGCCCACATCGTACAAGTTCATTGTTCTTACAACCTGTTTACTTTCCACGGGAGGTAATATGCGGATTGCATTATTGTGAGAAGCACGATCTTTCAAGTCCTGAATGTAATTCCTGGTTTTAGATGATGCGAATCCAGGTACCAAGAGGTAGAGGTCCAGCGTGAAGCGCTTGTCCAGCTTATCCATGAGATCAATCATGAGATCAAGCCTTCTTGAAGGATTCGCAATGCCTACATGCACCAAGCGGACTTTTCCGGGAATCATTTCGCTTGGCTTAGTGTCAAAGTAATTGTTTGCATTTACAATCACCACGGGGTTTGCACCGAAATGTTTCCGATATTCCTCGGCAAGCATTTTTCCAACAGTCGTCATGCCTGCCGTGCGCGGAATGTATTTCCGGCAAAGCCACACGTTAAAATTCTTGAAAAAAATCCGCCACATCAATTTGTCCTCAAAGTGTCTCGGGGCATACTCATGGGCGTCAAACAGTACCTTGGCATCTGGATCTAAACCGAACGCCAGTGGTAATGCCTCTACATCATTGGCAATAATCAAATTGTATTTTTGGTTGCCAGCTTGTTTTTGCAATACTGCGAGGTAGTCATGTAAAATGTGGTGTGCTGTTGTATATGCGCGGGCAAGTAGAAAGACGGATGCGATCGTTTTGCGGAGTAACGTTAGAGGAGTAGGTGTTAGCGGGACCAGTTCGTACTGTGGAGAGGCCGTACCACTGAATCCTGCAAGTGTCAGCTGGTATGTATCCTTCAATGCCTCAACCTGCCTGCGAACCCTGGCGTCATATCGAAGGTCACTTAACGTGATAATTAAAATTTTTTTCTTCATCTGCTTCGGCCTGTAATTAGATATTTCCTTGAGTAAACAGGCGTGATAAAAACAAGTCTTCTGGTTTCACTGAGATGGTCGGGTCAAGGGGCTTCCACACGAAATGATTCCCCCTTTGTAGATACGTAAATCCAAGCTTGCCTAAAACAGCGATCTGCTCACGCATAGCGTCATTGGTTTCGAAGCACAACGCCCTCAAGACCGCTGTACCTTCTGCTGCAAAATCGATAATCGTCTTCAGAATTTGGACACGTTCTTCCTGAACTAGTGATGGTGAGAAGAGCGCCTGTTCAATATACGATACGTCCGTTCGCTTGTTAACAATAATGTCGGCCACTACCATGGAATCATCAACCGCTTGAAAAGTACGATAGTGATTTCCAAAAGGGTTTTTGGCTAAACGCCAGTGCAAGTAATCGTGATTCTGTCGCAAAAAATGGTAATGTGGTTGCTTTTGATAGAACTGACGCAGCAAATCATCTTTAGAATTCAGCACAGCTTCCCGTATACTAAACTTTGCTTTTGAAATACCTAGACGCTTCAATCCCTTTGCATATGATAAGGCGCAAAGCCCCAAAATTTTTGCCTTATCGGTAAGGGTATTTGACGGATTTAGCGTCTTCAAATAGCGGTAAGCTTCGAGCGGCTTGAACACAAGGACGGCCTGAGATGTTTTAAAAGGAGCTTGAAATCCAATACGCTCAAATGCTTTAAGTGCGGGGGTAAAACCCCAGATGTATTTTATTCCCGATTTTTCACATTCTCTAAACAAGAGGTCATACATTTTCTCAAATAGTTTTTGACCTCGATAAGCCGGATCAACGAGAGTATCCTCAGACTTTGCGGTAAGAACAGTGGTACCATCCGGACGAATCAAGTCCAACGGGATTGCGCATTGGATGCCAACGATCTTAGTGAAGTTGGTTTGCGCGGTGTCAACTGCGACTACATATATAGCGCTTCCCCGCGGACCATTTCTGAATTCCCACTTGAAATTTTCGATAGGCCGATTGGTCTTGTAGATTGCATTAAAAAAATTATTGGCAAGCTCATCCTCGCTCTCCTGCAACAAGCGAATTTCTATGGCCATGATATACTGTACTTATTTAAAATCTCCTGCTGACTTATTGTTTTGAAATTGTTATCCTTTATGTATTGAAGGATTTTTTTATAGAGCGAAAGATAGCCTTTATATTTATAATCGGTGAAAAAATTGTTGTGCCATAGCACCGACAAAACACAATTGGATCTGTTTTTCTCGAAAAAATCAAAGATGTTTTTTTCAATTGATTCAAGGTCCATTTTCTTCACAAAAAATGTTCGGTCCATTACATGTAATGGTACTTCTACAAAGCTGTATGGCCTATTGTTCTGAAAGTTAAATGGGTTAACTGGCAATCCATAGCTGTTGCGGAAGCCCATTTGCTCGGAAAATCCAAGGCTTGCATCCAGTTTCAAGCCGGCCTCTTCTACGGCATCATAACCGGCCGGAAGACTAAATTTTAAATAGTGATAACGGTTCGCTAAAGGCTGCATCCCATACCGTTCGATTTCTTCACGAAAACTTTTTGATGACAAACTCTTGTGAATGCCGTTTTCAAAGCCATTACTTCCTGTATTGGAAAAGTTTTGCTGAATGCTCGAGGATTGGAAATTGTAGTCAGCATCCATGAGACGCTTTGTGCCACCTTGATTCATGATCCAGAAAAAAGTAGAACGGCAATCATATTCGCTTTCTATTTTCATGATCTGATCCATGTTCAGCCAGTCGGGTCTTCCCACAGCCACATGGAAGAGCAACTGCAGGAATTTATCGATGCGCCCCTTCTTTAAAGCATAGAAGCCATCTTCCTTGATGGAGCCGTAGACCAAGTCAATATCGTGCGACAGAAAGAATGAAGTCTTTTCCGTGTGCGATGAGACGCCAATTGCTTTCGCAATCTGGTCGAAGCAATGCTGAACGAGGTTATCGGTTGGACTATTGAAGCGTGCCTGGTAGCTGTTTTTGTACTGAAATCGTCCCAGCGGATCAGGGTTGTTGTCCTGATACTCCTGCAGTGAAGTGAGAAAAAAGAAAGCCGAGCTAATGTAATCCGGGGCCCCATTCTCACTTTCAAATAAACCATTACTGTTCAGCTGCGAGACGGAAAGTCTATCGTTTGCAAATGAAGTAGTGACGCGAAAGGTATGATGGGCGTCCCGGCCAACGATCGGTGCGGAACTATCATCGGATAACACTACTTCAAATTTCGTCTTCTTGTTTACTGCCAGTACGCGAAACAGATAATCCAAACGAGTCTTTTGAGTTGCCAGCGAAGAAGAAACATGAATCCTCATAAATTACATGGTATGGTCATACCTCAATTAACAATTGTTTCAAAGTAACCTTCGATTTATCTAAAAATTTTGGCTTTAATTACTTTAACCTCTCAAAAAATCTGTAAAAAAGCCTATTTTTAATTCGTATTTTCTTAATAGACCCTCATGAATCTTCCCCGCGATTTTTTTAAAAATTCCGCATCTGGATACGTGCTTACCCTGATCCTTGCAGCACTGAGTCACAGTTCCTTCGGTCAGCTGTCAACGGTTGACAATCTTGTTACTGCTTATCAAGAGAATATCAACAATGCATATTCAACGCAATGGACAATTGGTGAAATTTTTACGGGGACGTTTACATCGGGTGACCTGGTCGTCAGCAGCGGCATCAATGACAACACGATCGTATACATTGTAATGGACTTAGAATCAGCAGGCAATGCTACAATGAACAGTTATCGTGCATTTCCAAATCCCATGACAGGCCTAGTTACCGTTCGATCAGAAAATGTTTTTATGGACGAGGCTGTATTCCGTTTTGCGGACGGATCCGGGAGAGAGGTTTCGGTTCCGATAGTGGAGGTAGACAAGTATGAGGCAACATTTAACACAGAGGGATTAAAGGCAGGTTTTTACATGCTAACCATACAGAATTTAAAAACAAGACAGTACGCACATATTAAACTCGTTCAGAAATGAAAAAGACCTTTACGCTCGTGTTCCTATTGATTTGTTCGGTCGCTTACTCGCAAGCCCCCGAATTTTTTAAATATCAGGCAATCGTACGCTCCAGCAGCGGCTTGATTGCCGCGAGTCAGAATGTTGCCGTGAAAGTCAGTATTCTAAAAACTTCGCCTACCGGCACCGTTGTGTATTCGGAGAGCCATGGCGTTCAATCGAATGCAAGTGGTGGGATTAACCTGGATATTGGACGGGGAACAAATGCGACAGGCGCCTTCAACTCAATAGCGTGGGGAAGCGACACCTATTTTGTAAAGGTGGAAATGGACGTTAACAATGACAATACGTTTGAGCATGTAGGCACTACACAGCTTTTGTCGGTCCCTTATGCTTTATATGCAAACAAATCAGGAGACGAGAAATGGAGCAGTACAAACGGAACGGACATTTCATACAGCAAGGGCAAAATCGGTATCAACACTGTCTCTCCGCAATATCAGCTTGATGTAAATGGCACGATAAACGGTACAGCAGTCTTGGTGAACGGAGCGCCAATTTCCCAGTGGACGAAGTCTGGCAATAACATCTACAACAGCAATAGCGGTAACGTTGGGATCGGCATTACCACACCACTGGAGAAACTTCACCTGAATGGAAGCATTCGGGGAAATCAGTCGGGCGCAGTTCGTGTTCAATCAGAGCACGGGTATGTTGACATCGGTTCCAAAAATCCTGATTACGCACACTTCTACACAGATAGACCGTACGGATTTTATTTTGGCGGGCCCGTTACTGCACGGGAGCACATCATTGGTTATAAGGAGGCCGATTTACATATTAGCACACAATCTCCTTCTACCTTCCAGCCCGTAAAGCGCATTTCTATCAAAAACTTAAATGGATTTGTGGGGATCTCCAAAACTGATCCCGAATACCTTCTCGATGTTAACGGTACTATCAATGCAACCGCTATACTCATTAATGGCCAGCCAATTGAAAGCGAGGCTTCTTCGACAGGGTGGATCGCCAGTGGAAATGATATCTATACTAATAACGCGGGTAATGTCGGCATTGGCACAGGTACTCCACTTGAGAAACTTCACATCAATGGAAATCTTAGAGGGAATCAGGCTGCAGGTGCAGTGCGTATAAAGTCCGATCATGGGTACCTTGACGTAGGACCTAAAAATGCCGATTACGCACACTTCTACACAGACAGACCTTACGGATTTTATTTTGGCGGGCCGGTCACTGCACGTGAACACATCATCGGTTATCACGAATCCGACTTGCACCTTAGCACGCAATCTCCGTTCACGTATCAACCTGAAAAAAGAATTTCAATCCTCAATTCAAACGGCTACGTGGGTGTGGGTACTGAGGAGCCAAAAACAAAACTCCAGGTTGAAAACGGTGATGTCTACATTAGTAACCCGACCTCGGGTGTCATCATGAAGTCACCGGATAATCAATGCTGGAAGTTAACGGTTAGCAATGCTGGAGCACCCGTATTCACGTCCGTGCCTTGCCCGCAATAGCACTCGATAGAATCGTTGGATGGATTGGCCTGACGATTTATCGGGCCAACCGTTCAGGATTATTTTTGAGAAATGATTCCCATGACTTCGTTTTAGGCGAATCGGCCCCCTTTTGAAAATGATGGCACAAAGCAACGGCCAGTGCATCCGTTGCATCAAGAAGTTTGGGAAGCTCTTTGATCTTCAGCAATGTCATCAACATTTTCGCGACCTGCTCTTTCGATGCATTTCCATTTCCGGTAACAGACTGCTTCACTTTCTTTGGAGCATATTCAACGATTGGAATCTCGCGCGACAATGCGGCTGCCATCGCGACCCCTTGTGCACGTCCTAGTTTCAGCATCGATTGGACATTCTTTCCAAAGAAGGGTGCTTCCAGAGCTACATGATCTGGATTGTACTCATCGAGCAAACTGATTACCCGGTCGAAGATTTTTTTCAATTTTAGTTCGTGACCCTCATACTTCGAAAGATGGATAACACCAAACTGAATCAACTGGATGGCGCTTCCTTTAATTGAAACGATGCCATAACCCATTACCGTTGTTCCTGGATCAAGCCCTAAAATAATCTTCTCTTTGATAACTTTTCCCACGCAACAAGATAGGGAGCGTTTGGAAATTATAGAAATTGAGGCATGGTTGTCATGAGCATAATTCTCACATCGTACTGCATTCTCTTGCTCATGCTCCAAATTGGCTGGCACAAGGCTATCCATCAGCGAGAAGTAAGTAAGTCAGCCTTTTACCCATTTATTTCTGTCCTTATTCCTGTGCGAAATGAGCGTGAACGGATTGCCAATGTTCTTATAGCACTCAGTAAGCAACAATACAACAACTTTGAAGTAATTGTTATCAATGACCACTCGTCTGATGACACAGTAGACGTTGCGAAGAAAAACAGTTTCGCCAACGTATCGGTGATCACCAGTAACGGTAGGGGGAAGAAGGCGGCACTCGATGCGGGAATCAAAATTGCGAAAGGTGAACTTATTGCAACAACGGATGCCGACTGCATTATGGATGAGCACTGGCTTGAGAGTATTCGCAAGGCATTTGCCAATGAAAAGACTGTATTCGCGTTTGGCGCGGTAGCAATCGATGCGCGGGGTGGATTCTTTTCCCGCGTGCAGTCTGTGGAGTTTGCAAGTTTGGTTGGGAGCGGGGCAGCCACATCTGCCTTGGGATTTCCCACCATGTGCAATGGCGCGAACCTGGCCTATCGGAAAGAAGTTTACGAGAGTGTGAATGGCTATGAAGGCAACACTCACATCGCTTCGGGTGACGATGAGTTCCTCATGCGCAAGATTATTCGGACGCATCCGCATGGCGTAACGTTCATTCCTTTCACGAGCGCATGTGTGACAACGTGTGCGCAACAATCTCTTTCTGATTTCCTCAGCCAACGCATGCGCTGGGCGTCAAAATGGAAGTTCAACACATCATTTCACACGGTAGCATTGGCCCTTTATATTTTTGCCGTCCAAGCTAGCGTTCTTTCTGGTGCGGTATCGCTTTTTGTGAGTTTCAGCTTCGCAATTGTCTTGCTCTTTGTTATCAAACTTTTTTTGGAAGCATCCTTTATCAGCCGTGTGTGCCGTTTTTCAAAGAGCCACTTTTCCTGGCCTGCATTTC
Source organism: Chryseosolibacter sp. (assembly GCA_036402115.1). Taxonomy (GTDB): domain Bacteria; phylum Bacteroidota; class Bacteroidia; order Cytophagales; family Cyclobacteriaceae; genus Chryseosolibacter. The sequence goes on along the minus strand of DASWTM010000289.1, from coordinate 17,942 downwards.
TTTTTCTTCAGCTTGTCTATCCGTTGTACGTTGTGCTGATCGGTTTGGTCGCAAACTTTTCCCGCCCGTCATGGAAGGGACGCCCGGTCAGCAATAAAGGATAAGAGATCTGAGAAATAGGCGATATAGCCTAACAACCAATAGGGGTACAGCGTGTCACTTTGGGTAGCCGCTTTCACGTTTATGCTCTCAGCTTTCTCCTTTTTATTAACTTTACCCGATAACCCCGATATGAAGGAGCTGGACATCAAGAAACAATTTGAGATCAAAGAACTGGAATTGAATGCGTTGCTCGAAATTACGCAGGCGATTAACAGTAATCTTCCGGAAGAATCCTTATACAAGATTTACAATTTTACACTCCGTTCAAACCTCAATATCAAGAAGTTAGCTTTATTCGTGCTCGATGACGAATGGAGTTGTAAGGCCAGCTTCGGGACTGATAAACAATTCTTTCGAGCGAAACTATTGCCTGAGTTTAAGACAATCCAGGATATTACTCACCTGAAAGACTTTGATCAGTGCGACTTCACTGAATTTGACATTATTATACCGGTAGCGCACAAGCAAAACACCCTTGCGCTTGTGTTCGTGGGCGGGCTTGACAAGAATGATCCACGCTACGAAAATGAGGATGGCATCCGCTTCATTCAGGCGCTAAGCAATATCATTATCGTAGCAATCGAAAATAAAAAACTGGCCCGCAAACAACTGGAGCAGGAAGCATTTCGAAAAGAGCTTGAAATCGCGAGCGATGTGCAGCAGTTCTTGTTCCCTGAAACGTTACCAAACACGGATGTGCTGAAGGTAGAGGCAAGTTATCTTCCTCATGATCGGGTAGGAGGTGATTACTACGATTACATTCCAATCAACAAGAATCAGTTCTTAATCTGTGTTGCTGATGTAAGCGGGAAAGGGATTCCGGCCGCGCTCATGATGTCGAATTTTCAGGCCGTGCTACGGACGCTCCTGCGCCAGACGCCAAACCTTACTGACATCATTGAGGCGCTGAATTACCAGGTTCTCGAAAACACGAAGGGTGAAAAATTCATCACCTTCTTTGCGGCCATTTATGATGTGCGCCTGAAGACAATGGTCTATGTAAACTCAGGGCATAATCCCCCTATTCTCTACGACAAAAAGAATGGGTTGCGCTTGCTGGAGGAAGGCTCGACCGTACTCGGTGCAATGCATCCGCTTCCCTTTTTGAATGAAGGCTTTGTTACAGGGCTGGATGATTTTCTGCTTTTTTGCTACACCGATGGTTTGACAGAAACGGTCAATGAGCAAGGCCAGGAATTTGGTGTTGAATCCCTATTGACCTATTTCAACGACCAAAGCACCTTCAATAAAGATTTGAAAGTAATTCACCAGGATATCATTGTTGGCCTCGATAAGTTCAAAGGAAAGAACGGATATCATGATGATATTACAATCCTTTCTTGTCGAGTAGGATGATACCGCATCGTGTTCCATTTTTCATTCCATTACTTTATCCCTCGCTGGTTTGGCGAATGCCTGCTGGAAGCAAGAGTGTTTACCTGACATTCGATGATGGGCCGATACCCGGACCGACTGAATTTGTATTGGATGAGTTGAGAAATTTTGGAGTAAAGGCGACCTTCTTTTGTATTGGCGACAATGTGCGAAAGCATCCCGGTGTATTTTCACGCATAGTAACGGAAGGACACACTGTTGGCAATCATACGTTTAATCACCTGAGTGGCTGGGGATCTGACGATGTTCATTACCTCGACAATATTGAGAAGTTTGAAAACATCGTTGCTGACAAGATGGTGAGTTCCCGTTTGTTCCGGCCACCGTATGGACGTATCAAACGATCCCAAATCAAATCACTGAGAGATTTCAGGATCATTATGTGGGATGTTCTCGCATTTGATTTCAGCAAAAATCTGCGTCCCGAGACTTGTTTCCGCAAGACGCGCGATGCTGTACGCGATGGGTCAATCATCGTTTTCCACGATAGCCTCAAAGCAGAACGTAATATGGTTTACGCATTTCCAAGATTAGTTGCGGACCTGCTTGACCAAGGTTACTCATTTAAAACCCTGGCGTGATGAAGAATGTCCTGGTTACTCCGCTCGACTGGGGCTTTGGTCACGCCACCCGCTGCATACCGATTATTCGTGAGCTATTAAAACGGGACTGCACCGTTGCGATCGCTGGCAGTGGCACATCATTGAATTTGCTCAGGCAAGAATTTCCGTCACTTCGATTTTTTGAGATCGAGCCGTATGCGCCCGAGTATGCCGGTAAGCGATCAGGTATGGTCAGCAAGATGATGTCGCAGCTTCCCAAGTTCTATAGGACGATCAGACGAGAACATGAGCAAGTGGAGAAAATTGTTCGCGAGAATAAAATTGAGCTTGTGATCTCGGATAATCGCTATGGATGTTGGTCGAGGGAGGTTCAATCCATATTTATTACGCACCAAAGCAACATACTCATGCCGAAACGATTCGGGTGGCTCGCTCCCGTTGTGCGTTTTCTAAACAACAGGTTGATTCGGAAATTCGATCGTTGTTGGGTCCCGGATTTTCCAGGAGGAATTAACCTGACAGGCGACCTCAATAAGTTCAGTACGAAGGAGAGGAATTTTTTCAAATTTATCGGACCCTTGTCGCGGTTCAAAGCAACAAAAAGGAAGCGCGATCAGATCTACCAGGTGGCAATCATTCTGTCCGGACCGGAGCCTCAGCGATCCATCTTCGAGAAAATCGTGAAACTGCAATTAAGCGCAAGCGATCTGAAATATTGCCTGGTGCGCGGTGTGATTAATCCCAATGCACGCACCATTGCTCCTGACATTTTCGATTATCTCACCAGCGCTAGGCTCCAGGAGGTAATCGAATCATCAAAGATTATTGTTGCGCGGAGTGGTTACAGCACAGTGATGGATATGGCCGCACTGCGTAAGAAAGTAATCTTCGTTCCGACTCCTGGTCAGACTGAACAAGAATACCTTGCCAAGCGCTTGCACCAGGCCGGAATTGCGTTTGCATGTCCGCAGCATAAATTTGATTTGCAGTATGCGATGTATCAGTCACAAGACTTCACTGGCTTCAAGCAATTTAACATTGACTCCGGACTTCTATCCGATGCGATTGATTCATTGCTGGAAATCAAACGCCTTGTGAAGATATGAACGTCAAATTGTCTTACACGGGACGTAATGAACTGCTGTGGCGATGGGCGGACAGGACTCATTCCCTCACCATACAGACTTGAAGCTTGTAGCTGCAGCCACTTTCAAATCACCGGAAATTTCCAAGGCCCGCGATAATTCGGTTTAAGCATTGCGTTCGCTTCCTCATTCTTAAACTTTCCTTTCTCCGCATCCCAGAAGATTTTGTTACCTGTTCGATAGGCGATGTTACCCATATGTGCCACCAGTGCTGAGTTGTGACCATACTCGATATCACAGACTGGCATTTTCCGCGACTTCACACAATCAATAAAATTCCGAACGTGTTTTTGATGATCTTTTGGATCGGGTGGCTGAAGCGATATGAGTTCAGTTTTAGTTGTGTTGTTTGGCCCTGACTCGGCAAGTACTTCCCAGCCTTCACGATTGACCACGAGTGTGCCATTGTTGCCAACGAAGGCGACTCCGTAGTTGCGCCCATAATTCCCTTTTTGAATTCCACCTGCGTGATCCCACTCAAGTGTGAATTTTCCAAAGTCATACAAAACGTTCAGCGTGTCGGGAGTCTCAATGCAATTTTCCGGATAAGCATAAATGCCACCCGATGCAGCAACGCTTTGCGGAGTAGTGACGTTCATTGCCCACAACGGAATGTCGAGCAAATGCACACCCCAGTCGGTCATAAGCCCACCGCCTTGATTCCAGAAATGTCGCCAGCTGCCATGAAAGCGGTTTGCATTGAATGGAGTTTTCGGAGCGGGACCAAGCCACATATCATAATCCAGGCCTGGCGGAGGAGTTGAGTCTGGCACTCTTGGGTTTCCTTTCCCGTAATCAAAGTAGGCCCACGCTTTAATTTTACGAATGGTGCCAAGCTTTCCCGATTTCACGAGCGCCACCACATCTTGCCAGTGTTGACCACTGCGTTGCTGTTGGCCTACCTGCACAATTTTTTTGTATTTACGCGCTGCACCAAGCATCACCTGGCATTCCGCTATGCTATTTGCTAATGGTTTTTCTACGTATACGTCTTTTCCTGCTTCACACGCATCCACTGTCGGAAGGCAATGCCAGTGATCGGGAGTACCAATGATCACTACATCGATGTCTTTATCATCAAGAACCTGCCGATAATCTTTGTACTGCCTCGGAACTTTACCTGTCAGTTCCTGCACCTTTGCAGCGCGTTCTTTCAGTACGTTTTCATCTACATCGCAAAGAGCAACACATTCCACCTCAGCGATTTTCAGATGGTCTTCGAGATTATAAAATCCCATCCCGCGGCATCCAACGAGTGCAACCTGTATCTTGTCATTTTGAGAGACACCGGCATGAAGTTTTGAGTACAACATTGGTGTGAGGGTAGTGGCCGCCAAAGCAGAACCGGAAATCTGAAGAAATTTTCGTCTGGAAGTCATGCGAACTTAATTTGGTGCTGTCAACAATATACATCAAAATAGATTACGAATCAGGTTTTATGCCATGCCTTGCTCAGGCTTTCATCCGTCACGCGCCATTTGCAATTCGTCAATTTTACCTGATCTTTGCCGCAACGTTTAACACGATCATGTCAGCATCCACCGGCTTTTTCACAGACTCGCACGCGCACATTTACTCCGAAGAATTTAAAGTTGATCGTACGGACAGCCTTGAACGCTCGAAGCACATGAACGTCTTAAAGCTAGTTATGCCAAACGTGGATCATGCATCGATTGATGCGATGATGGAAGTAGAGGAAAAGTGGAGGGGAATGTGTTACGCAACGATGGGGCTACACCCGTGCTCGGTCAAGAAAGATTTTCAACGGGAGCTCTACATCGTGGAAGACTGGCTATCAAAACGGAAATTTGCGGCCGTGGGTGAGATGGGTACCGACATGTATTGGGATAAAACCCTTTGGAACGAACAGGTCGAAGCTTTCAACATCCAGGCTGGCTTTGCAAAAAGATACAAGCTCCCAATCATTATCCATTGCCGCGAGACGTTAGACGAAACAATCAAACTCATTGAGCAGGTACAGGACGGAACACTAACTGGTGTTTTTCATTGCTTTGGAGGTACGGTGGAGCAGGCGCAGAAAATCGCAAGACTCAAATTTTATGTTGGAATTGGCGGTGTAGCAACATTCAAGAAATCAGGCCTGGACGTTATGCTTCGTCATATACCGCTGGAGCAGATTCTGCTTGAGACAGACAGTCCCTATCTTGCGCCCGTGCCGCATCGGGGAAAACGTAACGAACCATCGTATATACCGTTAATTGCGCAGAAGATAGCGGAAGTGAAACAAGTCCAGGTTGAGGAGGTAATGCGGCAAACAACAGCCAATTCACTTACACTATTTCCCTCAATCGTTTAACTTGTAGCCTCCAACCAGCGCCCATGAATTTTAAGCAAGTTGTTATCAACACGGCCCTTCCCCAATCGCCACGAGGAAGGGTACTCATCATCTACACCGGTGGAACATTCGGAATGACTTACGACCAAGACGGTGTTCTGATTCCGTTCGATTTCGGGCTCATTCTTGAACATCTTCCAACGTTGCGTAACCTTGCACTCGAGCTAACGGTGCTTTCGTTTGAAAATCCGATCGATTCATCCAATATTGAGCCATCGCATTGGCAAGCGCTCGCGGAAATAATCTCCAGGCACCACGATAGCAAAGATGGTTTTGTCGTGCTTCACGGAACCGATACCATGGCGTACACGGCATCGGCACTCAGCTTTATGCTTGAAGGTTTGTCGAAGCCAGTGATTTTTACTGGTGCACAATTGCCCATAGCAGAGCCCAGGTCTGATGCGCGTGAAAATCTGATCACCGCACTGGAGATCGCTTCGGCAAAGAAGGACGGCAAGGCGCTGGTCCCGGAAGTGTGCATCTATTTCGACTATGAATTACTTCGCGGAAATCGCAGCAAAAAAGTAGAGAGCATGCAGTTCGATGCGTTCGACTCAGGGAACTACCCCCCACTGGCGAAAGCAGGGGTGAAGATCGATTATAACTTTGCGTTTATTCGTGAAGCATCATCAGGCAGTTTGAAACTGCGTACCAACATTGACACGAACATTTCCATCATCAAATTATTTCCTGGAATATCGGAAGCATCGATTGAGGCGATCCTTAACACGAGGGGCTTGAAGGCGGTAATCCTGGAAACCTATGGGTCAGGAAATGCGCCAACATCAGCTACACTAATTGCGTCTTTGAAGAACGCTATCGATAAGGGTATTCTTGTGCTGAACATCTCGCAATGTCCAGGTGGCATGGTGACACAGGGGCGGTATGAAACAAGTCGTGAGTTGTTGAAGATCGGAGTGATCGGTGGCGCGGACATGACAACCGAGGCTGCAGTAACGAAATTAATGACGCTTATCGGTGAACATGGCCATGAAAAAATTCGGCCAATGATTGGAAAATCACTGGCCGGAGAATTGTCGGAGTAAGCCAGAAAATCAGTTCTTTGTTCTGCCTACCGTTGTTCCATAGACTTTTGTGCCTGAATTATATTTGCCTTCCATCACAAGATCATTATTGGAAGAATTGGTTCTACCCGCCACATCGTATTTGCTTATTTCTAGTTTGAAATCAAAACTCAATACACCCGTTGTTGCATCGTGCGAATAATTCGTGATGGTAAGTTTGTCTGCAGGCACGGCCGGAATTTCCTCGTGCAGATCCGCTCCTGTAGCGCTGTCGATAAACTTGTGCTGACCAGTATTTGAATCATAAATAAACTTTACCTCACTGTATTTATCGAACAATTCTCCGCTGGCGTATGTGCCATCGGCATAACTGTAGGTAGCAACGTGCAGCCCTGTAGAGACGCTGTAGTAATGGTGGCGATTGCTCCCGCTTACACTATAAACTTCCTGGCCATCGAAATTGGTTTGATAAAAGTAAGTTCCATTGGCATAAAACGCATAGCGGCTATTTGCGGCTTTCGAGATAGGCCGGAATTCACCACTAAAATTCGCAAAAGAGGCCGCGGCTTCAAGGGAGAAGAGCGTTGTTGCATTTAGTTCTTTCCTAAACCTAAACGCTGCCGAGTACGTTGGCTCCAGTGGCACCAAAGTGCCATTCACTTTTTGCAGCTCAAGTTGAAAGTAATCTTGGAACTGGCCGGATGTCAGACGCTGGATAGTAATAGCCGTCCTACCTTGATCGTCTCTGAAACCATTGCCTGAACTATAGGTATGTTCGTAAGAAAACGGAAATTCAAAGGCCGTTCCGTCCCTGCGCGTACCGCTGATCTTGCCTTCCAGTGTTCCAACTTTTGCAATGTAGCCCAGCGCATCGTCTCCAGTGTCACCTTTGTCACCTTTGTCACCTTTTTCACCTTGTACACCCTGCTCGCCTGCAGGTCCGGGTTCTCCGTCTTCACCTGCACAGTTGAACAACAGCGCGGAAGCAAACAATAAATAGAGGAGTCTTTTGTGGATTTTAGCCATTTGTAGAGATTTAGATTAAGCACGCAAAGTACTTCATAAAGGCAGTGTGATTTCTGCAATTGCCGCTTCGGCCTTACTCAGGTCCGTTTACTCATAAAGGAGTACCACCAAAGACTAAGCTGGTAGTGCTGAGAATGTTAAGTGCTTTATTTTTCAATAACAGCAGATTTGCAAACCCGCCAAATAATTGAGTTCTTTGCTGCCCGATCAAAAATCAACACGGTCGCGTTTTAAGGAGAGGTGTCCGAGTGGTTGAAGGAGCACGCCTGGAAAGTGTGTATACGGGAAACCGTATCGCGGGTTCGAATCCCGCCCTCTCCGCATCCCATCATTAAAGTCAGCATCGGTTTCTGGGAAGAATCGATAATGAACTTTTACGTCTACATTCTTTACTCTCGGTCTCACGATAAATATTATATCGGTCAGACGCAGGATTTGGATAGCCGATTGTTAAGGCATAACAACGGCTACGAAAATTTCACTTCGAAGTATATTCCGTGGGAAATTGTTTGGTACGCGAACAAACCGAATCGGTCATCGGCTCTTGCACTGGAACGAAAGCTGAAGAACTTGTCGAGAACACGTCTGGAGGCATTAATTAAGAAATATGGAACACCGTATCAAGCGGGCCGAGACGAGCCTTAGGCTGTCTCGGTGCTGACTTGGCGTCAGCATTCGAATCCCGCCCTCTTCGCACCTTGAATTGCTGCTCAATTTTTACCTACAATAACTCACGTCACACCCTTCGCCAGAAGCTGGATCAACAAATAAATTACGCCTATAATCGAACTGAGCAGCGTTGTCATAAATGCCACAACCCACGGACTGCTTTTCCCTGGAGGAACAGTAACATTGATGTTGCTCAATACATTGATTTTTTGATTTTTCTTTTTTTTACCCACGGCCAGTATTTTTTAGTTGGCTGACAGAACCAATCGGTCTGCAGTTCATTAACGATTTCCTTTGCTCATACAAGAAAATCAGAACTGGCGACAGATAATGGCAAAGGGCAAAGCCACGGACGGTCATGCAGTTGTGACAACTAATGACGTCCACGGACATTTTTTGGAACGCGGTATCGAGGTAGAAAATGATTATATGCAAGCCTAAGTTACACCGGCAGGCTTCACCTGCGAATTTCGACCACCACCAGGCTGCTGGCTATAGTGCAAAACTTCTCTATCTTGCATCCACAACCTCACGATAAGAATGGCGACCACTGCTCCGAAACTCAACGATCCTAAAATCGTTCGCGCCTGGACAATGTACGACTGGGCAAACTCCGTATACTCACTTGTTATTGTTACGGCTATTTTTCCAATTTACTACAAAGCGGTTGCTGTGGAAGGTGGGAGCGAGGTCATTACTTTCTTCGGATTCAAAATCCTGAATTCAAATTTGTATTCCTATGCATTGTCTGTTTCGTTTTTGTTGGTAGCTGTCATGCTTCCGTTGTTGTCGGGCGCTGCAGACTACAGTGGTAACAAAAAAGTTTTTATGAAGACCTTCGCATGGACGGGCAGCTTCGCATGCATGGGATTGTTTTTCTTTACGGGAATTGAAACCATCGAGCTGGCTATTTTATTACTGATCATGGCGAGCATCGGTTACTCGGGTAGCCTGGTGTTCTATGATGCATTTCTTCCGGAGATTGTCACACCGGATCGCTATGATGCAACTAGCGCGAAAGGTTACTCGATGGGATATTACGGCAGTGTGTTGCTGATGGTGATCTGCCTCGTGCTTATTCTTGGCCATGCGATGTTTGGAATCACAGAAGGATTTGCATCGCGTTTATCTTTTGTACTCGTAGGTATCTGGTGGATCGGCTTTACCATCATTCCGTTAAAGCGTCTCCCAGACAATCCGTTCAATCAGAAACCGACTGGCAACATCTGGTCGAAGGGATATGAAGAGATTGCAAAGGTTTGGGCAAGTCTGAAAGATCAGCCTGATCTGAAAAAATATCTCTGGGCGTTTTTCTTCTACAATATGGGTGTACAAACTGTCATGTATCTCGCTACGTTGTTCGGAACTGATGTGCTGAAACTTCAAAGTGACACCCTTATCCCAACGGTTGTTCTCATTCAACTTCTCGGTGCCGTTGGTGCATGGGGTTTTTCACGCCTGTCGATGCGCAAGGGAAACCGCTATTCACTGATGGCCATGATCATCACCTGGATTGGCATCTGTATAACGGCATATTTCATTACGACTGCAATGCATTTTTATATCATTGCGTGTGTAGTCGGGTTGATCATGGGAGGAATTCAAGCGCTTTCACGCGCAACTTATTCGAAGCTCATCCCTGAAAACACAATCGATCACGCATCTTACTTCAGTTTCTATGATGTGACCTATAACCTCTCAATTGTGTTCGGAACGTTCTCGTATGGTTTGATTAATCAACTCACCGGAAGCATGCGTTACAGTGCACTTGCTCTCGCAGGTTATTTTGTGGTTGGGATCATTTTGCTCTTTGCAGTAAAGTCTCCAAACCTGCTCGCGAACGCAGGAGAAATTAAAGCCAAAGCGGTTAGTACCGAAGATGTTTTACAGTGACACCCTGGTTGATGAGTTGCTTGAGCGAATCAATACCGATCTTGAGGTGACGCTCAACAAACTTTGCTGTTACTGACATATCACTTTTTTCTGTTTTAACTCCCTCCGGAACCATTGGCTGATCCGAAACGAGTAGCAGAGCACCTGCGGGAATTTTGTTGTGGAATGCGGTCGAGAAAATTGTGGCTGTTTCCATGTCGATTGCCTGAGCTCTGATTTTTCGAAGGTATTCCTTAAAATCTTCGTCCCATTCCCAAACCCGTCTGTTGGTGGTGTACACCGTTCCCGTCCAGTAATCATGACCAAGGTCGCGGATCGTAGTGGAAATTGCTTTCTGTAGCGCGAAGGCTGGCAGCGCTGGCACTTCCGGAGGAAAGTAATCGTTTGAAGTTCCCTCACCACGGATGGCAGCGATTGGAAGGATAAGATCACCGAGACCATTTTTCTTTTTCAATCCCCCGCATTTGCCGAGAAACAACGCAGCTTTGGGTCCAATTGCGCTGAGGCAATCCATCACCATGGCAGCGTTTGGACTCCCCATCCCAAAATTGATGATCGTGATGCCACCAGCGGTTGCATTTCTCATCGGCTTGTCGAGACCGATGACGGGAACGTTGTGAATCTCCGCGAACATCTTTACATAGTTATCGAAGTTAGTGAGCAGAATATATTTTCCGAACTGATCCAGAGGTTGGCCGGTATAGCGGGGGAGCCAGTTCTCTACGATTTCCTTTTTGGTCTTCATGTGTCTAAAAGATTGTAATTTGTCGGCTTATGGTTAAGCTCAACCTGCCGGAATTCGACTGCAAGCTTAAGAAAGCAGAAGGAAAAGTATGGATTTTTGACGTGATACGGAAAAAATATATTGTGCTGACGCCTGAAGAGTGGGTGCGACAACATTTCATTAACTACCTGATCATTGAAAAAAAATACCCAAGGGCGCTCATTCGTGTTGAGGGCGGATTAAACTACAACCAGCTTCAAAAACGTAGCGACATTGTTGTCTTCGACAGGCAAGGCAGTGCGTGGATGATTGTCGAGTGTAAATCACCAACGCTTGCCCTCTCGGAAACTACGCTTCAGCAGGTGTCCGCTTATAATGCTTCGTTGAAAGCCAAATTCATCGCGGTGACCAATGGGTTGGTGCATTATTGTGCGAGCACGGATTGGGCAAGCGAAACGACTGCTCTGTTAAAAGATTTTCCAGACTACTGAGGTCAATTCTTGTCCAGTTTGCGTAAAAAAAAGAGACAGGTAACTGCACCTGTCTCTTCAATATCCAACACTTAAGTCATTACAAAAACTTCTTCACATCCGTATACGGCAAGTTGAACGCATCAGCCACGCCTTTGTAAACAACCTCCCCCTGTACCACATTCAATCCTAATCTGAGATCAGAATTTTCAGCACACGCTTTCTTCCAACCCATGCCTGCGAGGCGAATTGCGTAAGGCAGTGTTGCATTTGTCAATGCAAGTGTTGAGGTGTAAGGCACTGCGCCAGGCATATTCGCCACGCAATAGTGAACTACATCGTCAATAATGAAAGTTGGATTTTCGTGAGTGGTTGGTGTACACGTCTCGATACATCCTCCCTGATCGACAGCAACGTCAACCAGCACTGTTCCAGGCCGCATTGTCTTCAGCATGTCGCGGGTGATAAGCTTAGGAGCTTTTGCCCCGGGTACCAATACGCCACCGATAATCAAATCATGATCTTTCACGAGATCTCGGATGCTGTACTCATTCGACACCATGGTGTGAACGTTCTTCGGCATCACATCATCGAGGTAACGAAGGCGCGTGATGTTCAAATCCATGATGGTCACATCTGCACCCATACCAGCAGCAATCTTAGCGGCATTCGTTCCAACGACCCCGCCACCGAGGATCAACACTTTCGCAGGCTTCACACCCGGAACGCCTCCAAGCAAAATGCCACGACCCTTCAACGGTTTCTCAAGATATTTCGCACCTTCTTGAATAGCCATTCTGCCCGCTACTTCTGACATCGGAATCAGAAGCGGTAAACTTCTGTCTTCACGTTCAACTGTCTCGTATGCAAGACACACGGCACCACTGTTGATCATCGCCTTCGTCAATGGCTCATACGATGCAAAGTGAAAATAGGTGAAAACGAGCTGGTCTTTCTTGATGAGTTTATATTCCTGTTCAATCGGTTCCTTTACTTTAATAATCATCTCTGCAAGACTGAAAACTTCTGCTGCAGACAGGATCATTTTTGCTCCGGCTTTTGCATACTCTTCGTCACTGAATCCACTGCCGACACCAGCTGTGTTTTGTACGTATACGGTATGCCCGCGCTTCACCAATTCCTGCGTACCGGCTGGAGTCAATGCTACACGGTTCTCATTGTTTTTAATTTCTTTAGGAACACCGATTATCATAATTCAAACGATTTAGCGGGTGCAAATATAACAAGTCACTCCAAATTGCGAGGATGCGGGTAACTTTTACTTCCAGGCGAAAAAACCGAATAAAATGACCATTCCCGAAAAATTTGCTAGTGTAAATTTTGAAGCAGCGACAAATCCATCTCGAATATTTTGTGAACGTAAAACAGTGTGTTGGCACTCGATTATTATTCCATTTTAAAAGAATTGTAAAAACTTTTTTGAAGGTAGCCAGAGCTTTTGAAAGGTACAGGGTAATGGCTATTTTTGAACCTAACAGTTGTTCAACTAACAAAACCCACCAGTCTTGAGCATAACGAAAGAAGCCAAAGCGAAATTTTCGCAAGCCCGGGTGAAGGAGATTCTTGCAGACTATCGACTTGCAGTTGAAAGTCGCGAGGCGAGTATCATTGGCCGGAAAGAAGTTTTCATGGGGAAAGCGAAGTTCGGGATTTTTGGTGACGGCAAGGAAGTCGCGCAGATCGCGATGGCGAAGGTTTTTAGAAACGGAGATTTCAGGTCAGGATATTATCGTGATCAGACATTTATGTTTGCGATCGGTGAGCTCACCGTTCAACAATATTTTGCACAGCTCTATGCACACACCAGCGTTGAAGCCGATCCAGCATCTGCTGGCCGTTTGATGAATGGCCACTACGCTACGCGCATGCTTGATGAGTTGGGAAAACTCAAAGCGGTATCGCAGTCCAAAAACAGTAGTGCAGATATTTCACCCACCGCTGGCCAGATGCCGCGCCTGCTGGGGCTAGCATACGCTTCGAAGCTATTTCGGAATAACGAAGGACTTCATCAGTACACGCACCTGTCAAACAACGGAAATGAGATTGCTTTTGGAACAATTGGGAATGCTTCCACTTCCGAAGGAATGTTTTTCGAGTCCATTAACGCGGCTGGCGTATTACAAGTGCCGATGCTGATTTCGGTGTGGGATGACGGCTATGGTATTTCTGTTCCGCAGGAATATCATACTACAAAGGCCAGCATTTCGAAGGCGCTTGCCGGTTTGCAACGCACCAAAACAGAAAAAGGTTTTGAGATTATCACTGCGAAAGGATGGGACTATGTTGGGTTGATAGAAGCTTACCAGAGGGCTGAAAAAGTTTGCCGCGAGGAACATGTACCCGTGTTATTTCATGTCGATGAGATGACACAGCCGCAGGGGCATAGTACCTCCGGGTCACATGAGCGATACAAATCGAAAGAGCGCCTACAATGGGAAGCTGATTTTGATTGCATCAAGAAAATGCGCGAGTGGATTATTGACGAAGTGATGATTCTTCCCGAAGAAATTGACGCCATTGAGAAAGAAGCGAAGCAATCGGCAAAGCTGGCGCGTGACAGAGCTTGGAAGGCGTTTACTGATGATATTAAGAAGGATCAGAATTACATTGTAAAAATTCTCACCGCAGCCGAGGGCGAAAGTGCAAAAGCACCCGAGCTGGAGGAAATTCGCATTGAATTGGTGAAGACAATAAATGCAACACGCTTGGATACAATGAAGGCTGCGCGAAAAGCGCTTGTTGTGCTGCGAGGCGAACCTGATCTTACTTCACGTCAGGATCTGGTTCGTTGGATAAAAGAAGCAGAGGCTGACAACTATAACCGTTACAGTTCACATTTGTATAGCGAATCGGAAGAGTCAGCCTTGAAGGTGCCGGCCATCCCGGCACAGTATTCTGAAACTTCTTCAATCATTGACGGACGGGAAATTCTTCAGCATTGTTTCGATGCTGCGCTGACGCGAGATCCACGCGTGCTCGCATTCGGTGAAGACGTGGGAAAGATTGGTGACGTAAACCAAGGGTTTGCGGGTCTTCAGCAAAAGCATGGTGAACTCCGGGTGACTGATACTGGCATTCGCGAATGTACAATCGTAGGGCAGGGGATAGGTCTTGCGTTGCGTGGGCTTCGACCAATTGCTGAAATACAGTATCTTGACTACTTTATTTATGCACTGCAGACATTATCGGATGACCTTGCCTGCCTGCATTATCGCACGCGCGGTGGTCAAAAAGCTCCGCTCATCGTGCGAACACGTGGCCATCGTCTGGAAGGCGTGTGGCATGCGGGCTCTCCGATCGGAATGATTCTTCACAGTTTACGTGGAATCTATATCCTCGTACCGCGCAACATGACACAAGCGGCCGGATTTTATAATACGATGCTTCAGTCGGATGATCCTGCAGTGATCATCGAGCCACTGAATGGCTATCGCCTTAAGGAAAGACTGCCCGATAACGTGAGCGAGTTCACGGTACCACTTGGCGCCCCGGAGATTTTGCGTGAAGGTAGCGATGTAACCATTGTGACGTACGGCTCTATGTGCCGGATTGTGATGGAGGCTGCTGAGCAACTAAGCAAAGCTGGAATTCAGGTCGAAGTCATCGATGTGCAGACGTTGCTCCCCTTCGATATTCATCATACCATTCTTGCGTCTGTTAAGAAGACAAATCGTGTTGTATTTGCGGATGAAGACGTTCCAGGAGGAGCAACTTCGTACATGATGCAGCAGGTGCTGGAGGTCCAGGGAGCATATCAATATCTCGATACTCCACCTGTAACGATCGCAGCCAAAGAACATCGGCCCGCATACGCGTCTGACGGAGACTATTTCACCAAGCCAGGTCCGGAAGATGTTTATGAAAAGATTTACGAGATCATGCGTGAGGCAGATCCAAACAGCTTTCCATCGCTGTACTAAATGCGGATTGAATCCAGGGTAAATTCCTGCGTCTCGATTTCATTGCTTTCGTTACCTGCCAAGTCGCGAATCTTGACACGCAGCTTCATTGTCTTGATGGTAAAAATGCGTTTAAATCCAATGGTGGTCATCGCGTAACGCAGAGTGCCCTCGAGCGGTCCCTCTTTGTCGGTTAGCACAGGGAACCTTCCGTCCAGATCCTGCTGACAAAATTCTGCTCTCCAATCGAAACGATAGAACCCAGTTTGATCTGCATTCGGATGCCCGGGGTCTTTAACAAGAAAATCGACTTCAATATTGTAGTGACGAGGATTTACTTCAAAGAGTAAAGTGTCACGAATGACATAATGAGTTGCGACCTTGTTATTGCCATTGCGGGTGAAGAGGGTATCAACGGATGCATTTTGTCCAAGTACAGCCGCATTCTTGACTTCAATGGCAAAATTGCCGCGAATAAATTCGTAGGGTCCGCAGTCACGATAAACCGGCAGATTGTTATAACCAGTCTGTTTTCTCGTACGCGGGAAGACTAGCGTTCCGCTAGCCGGATCTGAAATCTGCAATATCTGGTAGGGTTCGTTCACCCGTTGATTTTGCTTGTTGTAGTGATCAACGGTGAACACTGTGGTGTTGACCTCTGCAAGCCCGCCCCCCGGAGCGGTCTGGAAAAACTTGAGATTATTGAAAGGGAAGCTGTTGTAAAATGGATCAGCTGGGTCAAGGCCCAGATCACCATCACCATCTTCGAAGTCAAGCCAAAGCATCAACGAATCGGTACGATTGGTAGTCGTTCCTTCCTTGAACTTAATGTCCACGAAATCAATTTTCGGGACAAGAGGAAATTCAGGCTGATCGAAACAAGAATTCAGCGTCAGGCTGATCAGTAAAATCGCTAGCCCCTTAATTATCTTCATCTTAACTTTGGAATTGAGGTAAATTAGCAAACGCTTGAATACTTTTAAAAGTTTTGAATCACAATTATACAAAGTAAACGACAGGTCGTTTGATGATATTGCGTTGTCACTCTTCCGCTACCAGGCCCAAAACAATGCTGTCTACCGCAGCTACATCGCGAATCTGCGTGTAAATGTCGATAAAATCCATACCGTCCGAGCCATCCCGTTCCTGCCGATTTCATTTTTTAAGACAAAAATGATCAAGACGGGGGAGTGGGACGCAGAAACAGTGTTTTCAAGCAGTGGAACTACCGGAAGCACCCCAAGCTCGCACGCCATTGCAAATTTGCAATTCTACCTCACCCATTCCGTCCGTTGTTTTGAACACTTCTTCGGTGATATTCGCAATTATCATTTCTTGGCACTCCTTCCTTCCTATCTCGAGCGGACGAATTCTTCGCTGGTAGCAATGATGGATCACTTTATCAAGTGCTCTGAGTCACCGCACTCCGGTTTTTACCTTCATCATACGGACAAGCTTCTGAGGGATATTGAAAATCTAAAAAACGACACTAAAAAGGTTATTTTATGGGGTGTGTCATTTGCGTTACTTGATTTAAGCGAAAGATCCGGTCCAGATTTGAGTCATTGTATCATTTTTGAGACAGGGGGAATGAAGGGAAGGAGAAAGGAGCTTACCCGTGCAGAACTCCATGATAGCTTACGTAGCGGACTGAATGTCAAGAATATTTATTCGGAGTACGGGATGACTGAGTTGTTGTCGCAGGCTTACTCAAAGGGCGAATCCGTGTTTTACCCGTCACCTTGGATGAAAATAATCGGACGGGATCTAACTGACCCACTGGAGAAAGGGTTACATAACCAAACGAGCGGGATTAATGTGATCGACCTCGCCAATTGGCACTCTATTTCGTTTATTGAAACAGAAGACATTGGCAAGTGCTATCACAATGGCAGTTTTGAAGTCCTGGGAAGGTTTGACAATAGTGAAGTGCGCGGCTGTAACCTAATGGTTGAATGACGTCTCTGGGAGACAGAAAGTGGATATTGTCGATTATTTGTTTTCTTCTGAAAGAAGTTTATTTTTGTTTGGTAGACATAACCACTCTAAAGCCTGAAAAAATGAAAAAGATTGTCTTATTAGTTGCCTTTGCCGCATTTTTGAGCGCGTGCAGCCAGTACACTTGCCCAACCTACAGCAAAAAAGAAGCCCCTAAAAAAGCTGATTCAGAAAGAAGAATTTAGTCACAGATACTTTTCGACATCTTGTGGTGATATTTCCTCACCGCTCATAATTACCAGGCGTTCCACCACGTTTCGAAGCTCCCGGATATTACCTGTCCAATTGTGTGATTTTAAGGAAGTCAGTGCTTTCTCACTGATTAACTTTTTCTTTGCACCATACTCTTCCGCGATGTCTTCGAGAAATTTGTCCGTCAATAAGGGAATATCATCGGTTCGTTCATTCAATGAAGGAACCTTGATGACGATAACACTTAGGCGGTGGTATAAGTCCTCGCGAAAGCGATTTTCCTGAATTTCCTTCCGCAAGTCTTTGTTCGTTGCTGCTACCACCCGAACGTTTACGTTTATTTCTTTGTCTCCTCCTACGCGTGTGATCTTATTCTCCTGGAGTGCGCGCAGTACTTTTGCCTGCGCGGACAAACTCATATCCCCAATCTCATCAAGGAAAAGTGTACCGCCTTCGGCAAGTTC
>DASWTM010000288.1:0-2552 GCA_036402115.1 Chryseosolibacter sp. | reverse complement strand
TGTTGAGCATAGTTACTTTTTGTTTAAATACTTAGCGGTAAATTCCTTATAATCCTGACTCGTGGTATAAACACGTCCAAAGGCCGCCTTCTCATATCCATAGCCTAACTCTACTCCGCTTACTTTTCCATTTGTATAGTAAGAACCGTAGTAACTATTCCATTGACTTTGCGTTACTCTTCGTTGTGGATCTGGATCGTTACTCGATCTTTGATACGCTTCATTTAAAGCCTCGCGCTGTTTCTCGGCATCGTATCCAGGTACTCCGTTTGGAGTATTCTCATATCCTGATCCACCATTAAGTGTGCGCAACTCATCACCATAGTGAACATATTCATGAAGTGTGGATAGGACATTTTGACCAAGTTCATTATTAGGATTGAACCCTATAGTCCCAGCCATTGTCCAACCGGAAGCATCACTTTTCTCCAAGTTACCATCTGATACCAGCGTAGGTCCTTTTCCATTTTCAGTCCAAAGATTATCCCACTCCTTCGATCCCTCTTTTATCCCGCTGAAAGCTACAAAGGCATCTTTAGCCTCTGCGTTATTATCTAAAACTCCCTTAGCCGAAGCAACAAAATCTCTGACCACTTGCTTCTTGCTCTCAATTAATTTTTCACGCTCTGCTCTTCTTTCCTTTTTGTCTTCAATGCCCTTAAGACGCTTCTCCTCTTCTTTAGACAACGTCACATTGATTTCATAATTACCATCGGGATCAATTATGTTAACTGGATTATTAAATGCATATCTGTAAGGAGTCCAGCTGGAACCGAAATCGGCCAACGCATCTTGCACGAAAAATCTTCCAATCTCCGGCATATACATCCTAGCCCCGTAGTCTAACCACCCCAAATCAAGTTCATCCTGTTTTTCTTTCCCGTTGTACTGATAGAGATTAGCAACAGAGTTTTCTCTTTGATACGAGTTAAAGGCGAGACCGAATGGATAATAATCATTTACATTTTCCACATAAGTGTGTCGCACAATCTTCAAATCATCGAAATATACATTCTGCTGCACCGGATTTTCGTTCGATATATAAATATAAAGATAGCCCTTTTTCTGTACCGTTACATGTAAAGAGATCTGATCGTGTGCTGCTGTCAGGCCGCCAGCATCAACATCTATTTGATTATAGCCAAAATCAACAAACTCAAAATCTTCATCAAAGAGAATGTAATTCAAGAATGCCTTTGGGGCGGCTCCATCCTCGTAGGGAACTTCGTCACCAATGAAGTTTGCAGTCTCAAAAAGATCATCAAAAGCATCGTACGCCTTAAAGCTCTCTAACCCTGTTCCGCCAGTGGCTGGCAGGTTGAATGCAGAGACGAGCGCTGTAAACAGATTATTCAGATTATTTGAAGTACCCGTGCTGGTCTCGTATTTTCCAAACACATCAATATCGAATACATCGCCAGCCATCACCTCAAAACCTTTCGCAAGTCCGATCTGCGCATTATTACCTCCGTTAAGCATCTGCGACTTTGTAAAAGCAGTACCTACATCGGTATGATCAAAATCATTTAACGAACTGATCACACCTGCGGAATAATTCTTGAACGTTGCACTTTCAGATGCCGCGGTATTTGCCTCGAGAGTAGCTTTGTACTCCGTCTTTTCTGTGATTGCTTTGAAACTTACACGGACATTGCCCAAGTGATCTTTTAAGAAATATTCATAGGCAGGGACATCCGTTGTCATTAGCGTGCGCCCCTCCTCGTGGTTCACAAACTTCAACGTATCGTTTTCATAGAAAAAGTCTCCTGCGTAGTCTGATGTCTTCCGCTCGGAGCCGAAAACTTTCTGACGGAGTTTTCTTCCAGTGGCGTCATAGGTGTATACAAGGTAATCTGTTGCTGATTTGCTCACCTGTTGCGGCAGATTAAGCATATTGTATGTGATCGCAGTTATATCCTTGTTCTTATCGCTGGTCATGTTCCCGTTCTTGTCATAGAGATACTCCCCGGCTACCTTTTGAGCTTCCTTGAACCCCTCTTCAGTCTCTAACGTTCCGATCGCGTCATCAACGCGGTCCAGTTGATTGCCGCCAGCGTAGGTGTAGGTCAGGTTATCCATATCAGAAAAATTCCCATCGGCACGTTTTCCTCGTCTCTGCAAACGGAGAATATTGCCATTCAGATCGTAACCGCTGGCAGAACCATTTGCAATAGTTTCGTTATAGCGATTATTTTTTAGAGGCTCGACAAGATTAAAGTAGTTACCATGGGTCAGGCGGTTCATGGCATCATACTTATATCCATAGGCCTGCTTGTCAAGGCCGGCTGAGGACCAAATAGCCTGGCTAATATTGCCATTAAACTGATCATACGAGGCACCCAGTGTGCTCGCCTGATAATTTAATTTCATAGCAAAAAGATCTTTATCGCGGGCATCAACGTCATTAATTGTCGTCATCCATCCACGAATGTTATAGCGGTAGTCAATGACCTGCGCGTAGGCAGAATTCGGAGGGTTGCTATTGGCTGGCGTCCACTGATTTTCAGTTGAAGCTTTGAATCGCTTGCCGTGTGGAACAGCGAAGCCTGCTT
>DASWTM010000287.1:0-11462 GCA_036402115.1 Chryseosolibacter sp. | reverse complement strand
ATTATTTCTGAATTTCTCCATCATCGCTTTAATCTCCTGTTCGCCTTGCTGTCCCTTGCGAACAAGATTCAACAAACTTTCCTTGTAGAAGCCGAATTCAACATACATGTCGATCAGCCAGTCGTACATGGATTTCTTTTGCTCGGTAGCCTCCGCTGCCATTGCTGCAAAAAACGCACATGCGGAAACAGCATCTTTGTCGCGAACAAAATCACCAACCATGTAGCCATAGCTTTCTTCTCCGGCAGCAACAAATGTTTTCTTGCCTTCAAGTTTACCCATGAGTTCAGCAATGTATTTGAAACCGGTGAGCGTATTGTAGCATTCGACACCAAGCTTCTCTGCCATCGTGTCGACCAACTCAGAGGTTACGATCGTTTTTGCGATGTACGAGTTCTTAACATTCTTCAGGTTCTTCATGATGAAATACATCATCAAACTGAACGCCTGGTTTCCATTGAGAAGGATGAACGCGCCATTTGATTTCTGAACGCCAATCCCAACACGGTCTGTGTCGGGATCAGTTGCCATCACCATTGTTGCACCTACTTCTTTTCCTTTTTTGATGACCAACTCCATCGCAGACTGCTCTTCCGGATTTGGTGAATGAACCGTTGGGAAATTTCCGTCAGGTTTACGCTGTTCTTCCACCACGTGAATGTTCGTAAATCCGATTTGTTTCAGACACTCGGGAACCATCGTGATGCCTGCACCATGAATGCTCGAGTACACCAATGGAATGTTGTTGTGCTTTGCGATCGTTGCTTTATTCGGAATCAGTTTCTTTACTTCTTCGTAGTAGGCTGTTTCCACTTCTGGGCCGATCGTGTGAATCAATTCCGGCTGAGCTTTGAACTTCACCTGATCGAACGATGTGATCTTGTTTACTTCTGCGATCACATTCTTATCATGTGGGGGAACAACTTGTGCTCCGTCATTCCAGTAGGCTTTGTAACCGTTATATTCTTTTGGATTGTGTGATGCCGTGATCACCACCCCGGACTCACATTTTAGATAACGAATCGCAAATGAAAGGAGAGGAGTAGGTCTGAGTTCCGCAAAAAGGTGAACATGGATTCCGTTGGCGGAGAAAACATTCGCAGTGATTTCGGCAAAAAATCGGCTGTTGTTCCTGCTGTCGTGCGCGATGGCCACTTGAATTTTTTTCCCTGGATATGTTTTCAACAGGTAGTTCGCCATACCTTGTGTCGCAACACCCACAGTGTATTGGTTCATGCAGTTTGAACCAGCTCCCATCACACCGCGGAGACCACCTGTTCCAAACTCCAGATCTTTATAAAAACTATCGATGAGTTCCTTCGAATCCTGTTTCTCTAAGAGTGATTTTACCAGTTGTTTGGTTTTCTCATCAATAACAGGACTGCTCATCCATGATTTTGCCTTGGTTTGCACCTGTTCCAGTAATTCAGCCATTGCTTTATGTGTTAATAGATTGCAAAAATAAAAAAAGCCAGATCAACCTGATCCGGCCTCCAAAAAACTTAAATGATATTACAAATTACCACGAAGCGCTTGCTCGCGCTCAATGGATTCAAATAATGCCTTGAAATTTCCTTTTCCAAATGATTTTGCGCCATTGCGTTCAATGATTTCGAAGAATACGGTTGGCCTGTCCTGGACAGGTTTTGTAAATATTTGCAGAAGATAACCCTCTTCATCACGATCGATCAGGATATTTTGTTTTTTAAGCTCTGTGAGATCCTCCTCGATTTTGCCAACACGCTCAAGAATATCTTCATAATAGGTGTCAGGTACATATAAAAATTCCATGCCACGTCTGCGCAGTTCGCTCACCGTTTGGATGATGTCATCCGTTGCGATGGCGATGTGCTGAACCCCAGGCCCGTGATAGAAGTCGAGATACTCTTCAATCTGTGATTTTTTCTTTCCTTCGGCAGGCTCGTTGATCGGAAATTTGATGTAACCATTTCCGTTCGATACAACTTTCGACATGAGCGCACTGTACTCCGTAGAGATGTCACTATCATCGAACGTGATCAACAACTTGAAGCCCATCACGTTTTCGTAGAACTTCACCCATTCGTTCATCTTTCCAAGTTCTACATTGCCAACACAGTGATCTACATATTTCAACCCAATGGGGCTCGCTTTAAAGCTTGATTTCCGCGGCTGGTATCCCGGAAGGAAAATACCTTTGTAATTTTTTCGTTCCACGAAAGTGTGAATTGTATCGCCATAGGTTTTGATGGATGCTACAACAACTTCACCGAACTCGTCCTTCAACACTTTTGGTTCTTCCGCTGCGACAGCGCCACGCGAAGTTGTTTCGTAGAATGATTTCCTGGCATCATCGACCCAAAGAGCAAGGACTTTAACGCCATCACCGTGCTTCGCAACATGTGCCGCAATTGGTGTGTCTTTTCCAATCGATGTTGTGAGGACAAAGCGGATCTTATTTTGCTGAAGAACGTACGAGGCACGATCACGAACGCCAGTCTCAGGCCCTGCGTAAGCCACTAATTCGAAACCCATGCAGTGCTGGTAGAACAAGGCTGACTGCTTTGCATTTCCAACATAAAATTCGATATAATCTGTCCCGTTGATGGGCAAAAAATCTTCTTTCATAACTCGTTGATTATGCGGTAAAAGTAACGCTTGCGTTGCAATGTTTGAAGGTTTAGGAAGGAAGTTCTGCGAATTGTTGAATGAGGAATTTATATTTTTTCAACCTTCTTTTTTTGCCGCGGGAACGGAATTTTATACCAGCCGTTGCAGATCAGACCGAGGTCGGGCAATATTTTTAATCAACCGCAAAAACTCTTGTTTTGTAATTCAACGATTTCTGTAATATTTACAAAAAAATGCAGCTATGGACGTCAAAGCACTTGATAAAGCACTTCTTGAAATCCTTAAAAAACGTGAAGAATTAAGCAAGATCGACTATAACAATCCGAAGTACGATGATCTTGAGGAAGCACTCCACGACCTGGAAGACGACTTTCAGGAGCAGTATGGGGAATATCTTGAAGAAGCGCTGCAAAGTGTTCACGACAGCGTTTGCCCCGACAATGACGTTTTGATGCCGATCGCCTACCTCGGAAAAGGCGTTCCCGTTGAAGTTGATAGACTTGCAGGAAAAGACACCAAGCTAATCATTGCACCAACACCGACTCGTATTGTCCTTGCCGTGGGTAAGGATAAGCAGGAAGTGATGTGGACAGCAAAATGAGGCGTTATCTACAACGCTCATCATTACTTTAGAATTTGCCTTACTAATGAAGCGGAGGCGGGTACCAGGAGCCAGGACCATCGTCCGGGTTCCTGGCTCCCGGTTCCCGATTTACCGATACCCAATCTTCTTCCTCACTCTTCCCAATACCTCATTCGCGATCACGCGGGCTTTCGCTTCGCCTTGCTCTAGCTTTTTGTCGAGCTCGGTTGGATTGCTGAAGTAAAAAGAGAACAGTTCTCGTTCGTTTTTGAATTTCGCCAGGATTAATTCATACAGTTCCTGCTTGGCGTGCCCGTAACCAAAATTTCCCGCGAGGTATTTTGCGCGCAGCTGATTTTTCTGTTCATCTGTCGCGAGCAGGCTGTAGATCGCGTAAACATTGTCCTTGTCAGGATTCTTCGGCTGTTCCATTGGTGTGCTGTCAGTGACAATCGACATCACTTGCTTGCGCAGTTCTTTTTCAGGAAGAAAAATATCGATGATGTTGCCGTATGACTTGCTCATCTTCTGACCGTCTGTGCCAGGGATCGTCATCACCTCTTCTGAAATCTTTGCTTCGGGCACCACGAAGGTTTCACCGTATTGATTGTTGAATGCGGTGGCAATGTCACGTGCTATCTCAAGATGCTGGCGCTGATCTTTTCCTACCGGAACAAAGTTCGCATCATAGAGGATGATGTCCGCAGTCATCAAGACAGGGTAAGTGAAGAGACCTGCATTTACATCGGCAAGCTTTTCAGACTTGTCCTTAAATGAATGCGCGTTGGCAAGCATCGGAAACGGTGTGAAGCAGTTGAGGTACCATGTGAGTTCACACACTTCGGGGATTCGCGATTGACGATACAGGAAATTCTTTTCGATATCGAAACCAAATGCCAGCCAGGCAGCGGCTACTGCGCGAACATTGTCGGTTCGAGTCTGTGCATCTTTAATGGTTGTCAGCGAATGCAGATCGGCTATAAAAAAGAAAGACTCGTTGCCAGCTTTTTTTGAAAGCTCGATTGCTGGAATGATTGCACCCAAAAGATTACCCAGGTGTGGCTTCCCACTACTCTGGATTCCGGTTAGAATTCTTGCCATAAGATCACAAAGAAAAGAAATTGAAGCGATTTGGCAGCCGGGCTGAAATTAATTGCGGTAAGTTTTCGTTAATTTTAAGTCCGAAAATTTCAATCCGAATCATGAAGAAGGCTTTTTATCTCTTGTTTTTTGCATTATCCACAACAGTCTTTGCACAACAAACGAAAACGCTGCAGTTTAAGGAGGAGGTTTTCGATTTTGGAACGATCTCCGAAGACGGAGGCCCGGTGATGCACGAATTTGTGTTCACAAACAACAGCAACCGGGCCGTGAAGATCCTGACTGTTCAGGCTTCGTGCGGATGTACAACTCCTGACTGGACCAAAGAGGCGATTCAACCTGGCAAAAATGGATTTATTCAGGCGAGCTACAATCCGAAAGGCCGCCCAGGTTTTTTTAACAAGTCATTAACAGTTACCACCGATTACGAACCCAATCCAATCATTCTTCAGATTAAAGGGCAGGTGAGCACTGATGCAAAACCAAACGAAGCTGACTTCGCCATCGTGAATGGAACTCTCCGTTTGAAGAGTTCATCGTTCAACATGGGTAAAGTGCTCATTAAGGATGAATATGTCGTGCGGGACTTTGCGGTCATGAATGGAGGTAGCAAGCCGCTGACGTTTTCAGGGACGGTTGTAAGTCCGAAATACATTAAAGTTGAAACCGAACCGAAGGTAATTCCGCCTGGTGCGAAAGGGAAGGTGAGAATCAGCTACAACGGCAAACTGAAAAATCAATACGGTTTTCAATCCGATAACGTGGAGATTCACACCGATGATGAGACAAATCCCGTCAAGTCATTTTCTGTATACGCGACATTAGAGGATTATTTTGGTGATATGTCACCGGAAGATTTGGCCAAGGCTCCGCAGATGAGATTAGCGGATTACTCGTTCGATTTTGGAAAATTGAAATCGAATTCCACGGTTGTCAAAGAAGTGACGGTGACCAATACAGGGAAGAAGGAACTCAACCTGAAATCCATCCAGGGCAACTGTACCTGCATCACCGCGAGCGCAGCTAAGAACAAATTGAAGCCGGGTGATAACACTACCGTCAAGATTGCTTTCGCAGCACAGGATAGAAGCGGAACGCAGCAAAAGGCGGTTACGATTTATTCTGATGACCCAAGAAATCCGGTTCAGCGCGTAACGTTCACTGCGTACGTTGATTAGTCACTAGATACTAGTCACTAGGATAAAGAGGTTTTGGAAAATAGGAATTAGTAGGGAAATCGAACAAAAAGAGAAGGTCCTTGTTATAAGGACCTTTTTTTATGCAAACGCAGGAATTCCTGTGATGTGATTTCCTAAGATCAGTAAGTGAATATCATGTGTTCCTTCGTACGTCACTACGGATTCCAGGTTCATCATGTGACGCATAATCGGGTACTCTCCGGTGATTCCCATTCCTCCATGTATTTGACGCGCTTCGCGAGCAATTTCAAGTGCGACCTGAACGCTGTTTCGCTTCGCCATGGAGATTTGCTGTGTGGTTCCTTTTCCTTCATTCATAAGAACACCTAGTCGCCAGTTAACGAGTTGAGCTTTCGTAATTTCCGTCAGCATCTCAGCCAATTTTTTCTGCACTAGTTGGAACGAGCCGATCGGTTTGTTGAACTGAATACGCTCGGCCGCATAGCGTCTTGCTGAGTCATAGCAATCCATCGCAGCACCGATCGCGCCCCACGCGATTCCATAGCGTGCTGAGTCGAGACACATCAAAGGAGCGCCTAATCCATTCTTTCCCGGAAGCAGATTTTCTTTCGGAACCTTTACATTATCAAACACAAGTTCTCCTGTAGTGCTTGCACGAAGTGACCACTTGCCGTGCGTCTCAGGTGTCGAGAATCCCGGCATGCCGCGTTCTACGATCAATCCGTGAATACGTCCCTGTTCGTTCTTCGCCCATACTACCGCAATTTGCGCTTTCGGTGAATTTGAGATCCACATCTTCGCACCATTGAGCAGATAATGGTCGCCCATATCTTTAAAGTTCGTCACCATGCCGGAAGGATTTGAGCCATGATCCGGTTCAGTAAGACCAAAACATCCAAGCCACTCGCCTGACGCCAGCTTAGGAAGATATTTCTTGCGTTGTTCTTCGTTTCCAAATTTGTAGATGGGATACATCACGAGGGATCCTTGTACCGAAGCCGTTGAGCGCATACCCGAATCGCCTCGCTCAATCTCCTGCATGATCAATCCGTAAGAAATGTAATCAAGGCCACCCCCGCCATACTCCGTTGGGATGGTGGGACCAAATGCACCGATGTCACCGAATTTCTTCACGATTTCGAAGGGAAAGTGCGCACGCTGGGCCCAATCTTCGATATTTGGCGAGATCTCACGCTTGACGAAATCGCGGATACTGCTGCGAATCAGTTTGTGTTCTTCCGTCAAAAGGTCGTCAATTGCGTAAAAATCAGGGTGTTCGAACTGATCTTGCTTCATTGACTTTCGGGTGGTTTCGGCAGTTCCGTTGTGATTCGGCATAGTATTTTGATTATTCGAGTATCTTCGGGCAAATTTACAAAACAAATCATTTCAAACGATGGCGGACAGTCCTGTAGACGAAAATCTCATCAACCAGCTTAAGAAACTTCAGGCAAAGTACGACTATATGGGACAGGACCTTTCTTCCTATCTCGATGGCTTGCTGTATTCGGATTATATCACCTATTGGGATTATATCCATGTTGATACGTTGCTGAGTCTGCAGAATCCTGAGACAAGCTTTCCGGATGAAAAAGTGTTCATCATCTATCATCAGATCACCGAACTTTACTTTAAGCTCGTGCTTCTTGAGATCGACCAGATCACCACACGTCCGAACATTGACGAAAAGTTTTTCATTGAGCGCCTGGATCGTATCATTCGCTACTTCCATAATCTTGAGGATTCGTTCGAGATCATGGCGCGTGGAATGGAGAAAGAACAATTCCTGAAATTCAGAATGGCACTTCTTCCTGCGAGCGGTTTTCAATCGGCACAATATCGCTTTATCGAGTTCGGGTCAACTGATCTAATCAACCTTGTTTCGATGGAGGAGCGAGAACGCTTAAGAACCTCAGATGTCGATGCAATGCTTGACAAGATCTACTGGAAGTTTGGCGCCACTGATTTTGCAACCGGTAAAAAGACGCTCACGCTCCTTCAGTTTGAAGCGAAGTATATGAGTGCATTTCGTGAAGCAGCAATAAAATATAAAGACAATAATCTTCGCCAGATCTTCATCCGTAACTTCAGCGACAGTTCTCGGAAAAATGAAATTGTTGAGAAGCTAAAAGAATATGACACGCTCGTAAATGTATTTTGGCCACTCGCTCACATGAAATCTGCAGGAACGTATTTGAAAAAAGATCCCGAAGATATCAAAGCTACAGGCGGTACAAACTGGCAAAAATACCTTCCACCGCGATTCCAACGCAGGATGTTCTTTCCCGAATTATGGACGGAGAAAGAAAAAGAGGAGTGGGGAATTGCCGCTGTAAAAAAAGCAATCACAGGCTCAAACTAACGCTCTCACCGCCATTTCGCGCAGATTCTGTAATTTTGGTGTATGCCGGCCTGGAGGATTACATACCCATCTGTTGCAATGACTGCGCTCATCGCATTTGTCGCTTGCTCGCAAGCTGCTGGGCAGAGTTTTACACGCCAGACTTTTCACGACAAGGAAAAGAAAAATCTCAAAGAGGTATATCAGGTTAAAGACACCCTAAGGAATATCGTTCACGGTCGTTACGTCTCTTATTTCGTCAATGGAAATATTGAATCGAAAGGACAGTTTACAAACAACGAGACGACTGGTGTCTGGGAATTCTTCTATGAAACAGGGAACCTTCGCATGCGCGGGATACTTCGGCAGAATGCGAACTATGGTCTCTGGGAATACTTCTATGAGAGCGGACAGAAGAGCATGGAAGGTATGATCAATGGTAAGAACCGCGAAGGTGAATGGAAGATCTTCTATGAAAACGGTCAGGTAAAAGAAAGCGGTGAATATGTCAACAACAAGCGCACTGGTTTATGGACAACCTATTTTGAAGATGGTGTGGTGCGTGGCGACATCGATTATGTTGATGATTTTGGAACGTATACCGAATATTATCACTCCGGAAAAGTCTATGCTGAAGGACCGCGTGCCGGCAGCAGAAACGTAGGGCACTGGAGAGTGTTTGCGGAAGATGGAACGCTGCAAAGTGAAGGAGATTACCTCAATGGAAAGAAGCATGGTGAGTGGCTTAACTATTACCCAAACGGGAAATTTTCTTCCCGCGGCAAGTATGAGAATGATCAGCCTGTCGGTAAGTGGGAGTATTATTTTGAAGATGGGAAGCTGAGTTCGTCAGGTGAATTTCTGGGCGGGGTAAAATCAGGCAGCTGGCAGACACTCGATAAGAATGGCAAAGTAAAAAGCGAAGCAGTTTACTTAAAAGGATCGGGAGACTATCGCGAATACTATGACGGAGGCAAGCTCAAGGTAAAGGGAAAGATCATTAATGGTAAGAAGGAAGGCAAGTGGGAATATTTTTACGAAGACGGGACCAAAGAAGGAGAGTGTGATTTTAAAGAAGGTAAAGGCACCTACTTCGGTTACTTCGCTAATGGAAATCTCAGAACAAAGGGCACTCTTGAAGACGATCAGAAGACCGGCACGTGGGAATTATACGAGAATGATGGAAAGTTGTCTGGCTATTATCGTCCATTCTATGATGACAGGAAAATCAGCAAAGAGATAGCGGATCTCGTGTATTCAGGTAAGGCTGTTAAGTCAGGTTCCAGTGCGCGCAAGTTGACACACTTCGATGAACGCTTCAATGAATTTCGCGGGGTGATCATCGCGGGTAATCCGGTTATGATGTTTGCAGGTAGACTCCCCGTTGCGTTTGAGTTTTATCTCCAGGAAAGATTGGGGCATGAGTTTGAATTTGTTGGGATTCGCGACCCGTTCTTCAAATCCGACTCGCACATTCCAGTGGCAAAGCAATTTGAGCGCGGCTATTCCATTACTATCCGCCAAAAACTATACAACCAGACAAAAGCCGGCATGTGGTATTTTGGTCAGGAACTTCGTTTCACCAACCGCGGGCATTTTGTAAATCAGATGACAACGTCCGGTGTTCTCTTCACCGCAGCCGCCATCGAACAACGAATTGAGTATGGCTGTCTAGTCGGTTATCGCATTATGCAGCGCAACAATGCAAAAGGCTTTACAATTGACGCGTTCCTCACAGCGAATGCAGGGTACAGGGGCCTTGACCTTGATCCACAATTCGAAAGCTACTTCAGCGAGTTAAAGACTGGTAAAGTCTGCACAAGCCTTCACTTCGGGCTCAATTTCGGACGCGTATTTTCTTTCCGGTAGCGAAAGTCTATCTTTGCCTTACGATTTTTCGAATCGTTTAGATCATAAAGGATAAATACCTTTCGATTATGCAACTTACTGAACTTATTCTCGCGCCCGAAGAGGCGTTTGATGAGCACATTTTTCCTTCCATCCTTTACACAAAGGCAGGTCTCAAAGACGATGGCACAGTTCATATTGTGCCCGTGAAGCGATCAATCGATGCACGGGGAAGAAAAGTAGTCGTTCGGCTTCAATGTGAGATTTATCGCGGCAACGAGCGTCCTCCTTCACAGACGCCCTCATTTAATTATCCGGATGTTAAAAATGCAAAGCCTGCGATTATTGTTGGAGCAGGCCCCGCAGGCTTGTTCGCTGCCTTGAGGCTGATCGAGCTTGGGTATAAGCCAATAGTTTTCGAACGCGGTAAGGACGTTCAAACGCGAAGAAGAGATCTCGCAGCCATCAACAAGGAACAAATCGTAAACCCCGAATCGAATTATTGTTTTGGTGAGGGAGGGGCAGGCACATATTCCGATGGAAAACTCTATACGCGTTCGAAGAAGCGCGGAGACATTCGTAGGATTCTTGAGATTCTTGTGGCGCATAGAGCGAAAGATGAGATCTTATTTGACGCACATCCACATATCGGCACAAACAAACTCCCCAAGTTAGTTGCAGAGCTTCGTGAAAGTATCCTTCGAGCAGGCGGAGAAATTCATTTCGACACGAAGGTCACTGATTTCATTGTTGAGTCAGGCGAAATGAAAGGTGTCGTGATTCAAAATGGCGAAAAGGTTTTTGGCGAAGGAGTCATCCTCGCGACAGGTCACTCTGCCAGGGATATTTTTCATATTCTGAAAAACAAGAATATTCTCATTGAAGCAAAACCATTTGCCTTAGGCGTGAGGGTGGAGCATGACCAGAACCTTATTGACCGGATTCAATACCATTGCGAAGCAGATCGCGGTCCATACTTGCCTGCTTCTGCTTATTCGCTGGTGCATCAGGCTTCTGTGAATGGAAAGGATCGCGGTGTGTTTTCATTTTGCATGTGTCCCGGTGGCTTTATCGTTCCTGCAGCAACAGCACCCGGTGAGGTTGTGGTGAATGGAATGAGTCCATCAAGACGCGATTCAAAATTTGCAAATTCAGGAATCGTTGTGGCGATCGAAGAAAATGATTTTAAATCGTTCAGTAAACATGGACCGCTGGCGGGGATGATGTTCCAGTCTGAAATTGAGCAGGCTGCGTGCAGAATCGCAGGAGGTACGCAACGTGCGCCCGCACAACGACTCCAGGATTTTATCAATAACAAAGTTTCTTCATCCCTGCTTGAGACTTCGTATCAGCCCGGTCTTACTTCCGTGGATATGCGCGAAGTCCTGCCATCGTTTCTTATTAGCGCATTACAACAAGGCTTTAAAGACTTTGGGAAAAAGATGAAAGGATATCTTTCGAACGATGCGCAAATCATCGGAGTCGAGAGCAGGACTTCTTCGCCAGTGAAAATCCCACGCGACAAAGAAACGCTCGAGCATTTGCAGATCAAGAATTTTTTCCCTTGTGGTGAAGGCGCTGGTTATGCGGGGGGCATTGTCTCCGCTGCGATGGATGGCGAGCGATGTGCCGAAGCATTGGTGAGGGTGAATAGTGGGCAGTAGGCAATTGGCAATTGGCAATGGTTCGGAGTCTTAAAATTTCTAATTGTGTCAAAAACAAAGAACATCGCTTGACGGAGTAGGCAGTAGGCAAAATGGCAGTAGGCAACAAGTTGGGGTTAGCTTACTTTGTTCGTTATTCTTGAAAAAAAAAAATA
>DASWTM010000286.1:0-1870 GCA_036402115.1 Chryseosolibacter sp. | reverse complement strand
GACCCTGGGCATTATGACAGGAGCTATTGTCCTGATGCTGATCTTCGGTGTTTTCCTGTTTGCGATTACAAAAGAGCTGGTCTATCTATTTTACATTTTATATATCGCTGCCGGATGGATGTATGTGTGGGCTAACCAGGGATTTGTGTATAAATATCTTTTTCCGGATTTTCCATGGCTTGCGGCACGTACACGGCCCGTTGCAGCGTTACTTACGATATCGTTCTCGCTGCATTTCATAAAATATTATGTTGGCGAAGCTCCGTTTAACTGGTTGCGCAAGCTCCTTATTGGAATCACATATGCCTCCTATCTCCTGGCATTGTTGTTCCTTATTCCAAATGTTGAAACCAAAGCAAGCACGTTTGGTTACTATGTGCAGGCAATCCTTCCGATGCTCGCATCGGTTTACATCATCAGTATCCTTGTCACTGTTGGGCACCAGGTACTGAACAAAAACCGTATGGCGATGTTTTATCTGCTCAGCATCATGCCCATCGTTATCTTCAGTACACTACAAATCTTTTATTACTCTGGGGGAATGGATTTCTCCGGATTTTTACAGCGTTACGGCCAGGCTACAGGTTACGTTTCCGAAGCGATCATCCTCACATTTGGTCTCGCTTATCGATTCAACACGTACAAGGAAGAAAAACAGCAACTTCTTGTAAACCTCAACAAACAACAGGTGCGTTACGCGAAAGCGATTATCACCACACAGGAAAATGAACGAAGACAGCTAGCCGACCAGTTGCATGACGTTGCCGGATCGTTGTTGTCGGCAGCCCGGCTAAACCTTTCTGCCGTACGCGAGAAAAATTACATCGCAAACCCGGATGCCAAGTTAAAGTTGGAATCTGCCGAAAATGCCGTGTCAGATATTTCAAATATTCTGCGCAACATGAGTCATGCGATCAGTCCCGTAATGCTTGACAAGGTAGGATTTCGACAGTCGATAGAAAAAGTGGTCAGCATTTTTAACGCTTCGGGCAAAATCCGCTTCGAAACAGAAATTCTCGGTTTCGAAACTGAAAATTCAGGCATGTATGAAAAATACTCGGTTTTGTATAGCATTCTATATGAGCTGATGAATAATATTGTAAAGCATGCGAATGCCAAACACGCGCTGATCCAGGTAATCGAACACGATGATTCAGTGGTACTTATCATAGAAGATGACGGGACTGGAATGGCGGGCAAAAGCCTGCATGAGACGGAAACGCACGGCTTGACAGCAATCCACTCGAAAGTTCACTATCTTGGCGGGCGAGTTGTGTTGGAAGATGCGCAGCCTCACGGATTGATAGTGACGATTGAAATACCAAAGGTGAACCATGACGAAAATAATCTTAGCTGACGATCATCAACTTTTTATCGAAGG
The DNA here is from genome assembly GCA_036402115.1 of Chryseosolibacter sp. GTDB lineage: Bacteria > Bacteroidota > Bacteroidia > Cytophagales > Cyclobacteriaceae > Chryseosolibacter. Next base: position 489 of record DASWTM010000286.1, on the reverse strand, counting down.
CGTTCGCACGGTACTGGCAGAAGAAAAAGATATAACTGTTATCGCAACCGTAAATGATGGCATTGCTTTGATGGAGAAAATTGAATCTGTCGAAGTAGATGTTGTCCTTCTTGATCTAAACATGCCCAAACTCGATGGACTCAAAAGTCTTCAGCAGATCAAAGAGAAGAAACCGCACATTAAAGTTCTGATTCTTACCAACTACAACCAGCCAGAGCTTGTTGACGAGGTAAAGAAATTGAAGGCTGATGGATTCATGGTAAAAAATTCTTCAGCCTCCGAATTGCGTGAGGCTGTTCTCAGAATCATCGCAGGCGAAAAACTGTTTAACGAAGGGCAGAAATCTCAGGTGCTCGATGAAACATCTTACTTCTTTGACGATTTTCTCAAAAAGTTCAAGCTGACACGAAGAGAGGTGGACATCATCCGTCTGGTGTGCCGCGAATTGAGCAGCAAACAAATTGCTGCAGAACTGCATTTGAGTGAGTT
>DASWTM010000285.1:0-8002 GCA_036402115.1 Chryseosolibacter sp. | reverse complement strand
ATCGTTGCCAGCAAGCTGAACGCGGCATCCGAAACTTGTTTTGGGGATAGTTCAGAAAAAACAATCGTCTGAGGTGCTTTTACTACGGTCAATGATTTTTGAATGGGTTCCGCAGCTTCGAAGAATTCATCGCCCGATTGCTCAAATGTGATAACAACTGTACCCGCACCACGAATCACGTATTTGTTGAAATCGAATGTTACCACTGACTCATCTGAAATCGACACATGGAGTGGCAATTTTGATGTTGCCGTTGCAGCGATTTCAAATGCAGGATCTCCAAAGGTTTTTCCTGGCACCTCGGGGAGGGATATTAACTGCATCGCTTTCCTTATGACTAGCGTTCGTGAAACTGAACTCTCGTGGAAGAAGTCATCTGCGTTTTGCGTAGCGGTAAGTGTAACTATGCCAGGCTTCAAGATGCTGATCTTACCATTTGCCAGGCGCGCAATGGATTGATCGGATGATGTTAAGACAATTGGGCGAGAAGAGGTCGAGGTTACGCCAGCATCGAATTCAGAATCTCCAAAAGATTTCTCTGGAAGTGCAGGAAACGTCAGGTCGCTGGTGCCTTTTCCAATGGTGAGGAGCTGCGCGTCACTGGCCGGCAAATAAAATTCATCTTCGGGTAGTTCGGCCGTGATGGTGACGGTGCCTGGCCTTTTGATCACAATCTTTTCATTCTCAACTGCAGCCACGTTTGGGTTCGAAGAATGTAGCGTAACGGTTCCGGTTGAGCCTGAGATCTGCGGAACAAACGCAGCATCGCCAAAATACTTTTGGGGTAAATCAAGGAACGTAATTGTGCGCGCTGCCTTGCGGACAGTAAAAGGCTTACTGACTGAAGCCTCCTCATAATAGGTATTTCCAACTTGTCGTGCAATGATAGAGACAGATCCAGGTTTCTTTACCAGGATTGTAGTCCCGTCAATTTCAGCAATCGTAGGGTCATTGCTTTCGAACGTCAGCGGCAGGCCTGTTGAACTTGATGCTGACAATTGAACCGGACTGTCTCCGAATGTGGCTTCGGGAAGGTCCTCCATGGTTAGCACCTGTGCAGCTTTTAAGATCGAGATAGTTTGTGCTGAAGTCGCAGGGTCGAAGAAATTGTCTCCGGTCTGTTTTGCAGTCACAGTCACGGTGCCAGGTTTCCGTATCACAAGCGTTGACGATACGATCTCGGCTACGGCCGGATCGCTGCTTTCAAAGCTCACTGGCAGTCCAGAATCACTCGTGGCGGTAAGTGCCAATGGCGCTGCACCATAAATCGCATCGGTAATATCAGCAAAGTCAATAGACTGCGAAAACATCAGGATGGATTCTTCAGGAGCAACTCCTTCGGAAGAGAGGTCAACGTTCACGGTCTTGTTGCGTGTGGTAATATCAACGCGATACGGCTCGTTCATTACCGTTTGATCCAGTTCGCGCGAGATGAAGACGCCAAACTCTTCTCGCGGAAGATTCTTGAATTCGTAATAACCATTTTCATCTGTGTACGTCAGGCGCACCACGTCTCCGGAAGACGATAACAGCATAATAGGAAAAGACGATTCAGAAGTTTGCACGGTACTGCTAAACGAAGTGGCTACACGCATTTGCGCGACTTGCGGTTCAGCAGGGGACGTAACATACCCATTGATGATTCCGCTCCCGCTCGCCATCGGCTGGACCTTAATGATTTCGAACACCAAGTTTTGATCACCTGTTAACGTAAAGAGTGACGTTGGCGTCAAAGCAATCGTCTTTCCATATACGGTCGGAACGTAGTTACTTTCCGATACAGGGTCGGGCACATAATACAACGTGTGCTCATGACTATCAATTCCAAACGAGAACGAAGCGCCCACCGGGGTGGCTTTTTGAACAAATCGCAATACTCCATCGTCACCTTTTTGATAGAGAAACAATTTCCCATCGGTAAGGAGCACACCATCTTCGCCCTGTACCGTGCCGGTTAATGAATATTGAACTGGATTAATTGTAAGCGTACTGCTTATCGATGATGGTGAAGTCTCGCACGACCACTGGCATTGCACTCGAACGGTATAGGATCCAACTGGCAAAGGGTCTGTGAACGTTGCAGAAATACGTTCTATTCGGGATTCCCCAGGCGGACCAAAAACAACGGAGAAGTTTTTCGAGTACACCTCGTTTAATGCCACATCAAAAATCGAGAGGGTATAATATTGAAGGAAATAAGAATCCTCTCCGTTGTTGTTGACCCCAAGATCAAACTCAACTGTTAAATCTGTATCGTCATACAAACCGATTGGCGTCAGGGATACCAGGCGCGCTGACCTAACTGGAGGACTCGCGACCACGAAAACTGTTGACGTTTGATTATTGAATGTTTCAACATCCCCGTCCAAGTATGATAATATCGACAAGTTGAACATGGTGCCACCTGGAGTGTCCGGGGAAACGTAGACATAACCAGACACGTAGCTTGTTTCACCAGGAAGTAGGTATACCGGGAAATCGCTCGTATGGAATGATACGTCAGCATAGTAGCTGCCTCCACCAATAGGAGTTGCCACATCGGTAAGCTGGTAACCTTCCAGGTACAACGGTGTAGTGCCATTGTTCCTGAGTGTCAGATAACAAATGCTGGTAGGATAACTTGAATCGACAAAAAGGTCACCGAGTTCAAGGTCAAGGTCTCCCTCCGTTATGGTTACAGGTATTGCAGCAATGTTATTACCTTCATTTGTTTCCGGGATGTCCTCATTTGTATCAACGCGGGCAATAATATAATAAGCCCCCGCTGGCTTTTGGGGCACGACTAAAACAACATCGGAATAGTTTTGCTCGTCTGGTCCACCGAAATGCTCGACTTCAAATTGAAGACCGTGATCTGCTGCGTCCCAGGAAGAATTATCGCTCAAATAAAACTCAACTCCTACAGGACCACCAAGGTTAGTCGATCCTGTATTGGCCACCAAACACGAGACTAACGCCCGGTCACCTGTTGGATAGGAACTTTTGTCGCTTGTAAAAGAAATTAACTGGAGATCATAATCAGGCGCAGTGACAAGATAACCCGGCACGACAATGATGTTATTGCTTTCATCTGTTTCCGTGACAGCGCCATATGAATCAAGTTTCACAATGAGGTAATAGGTCCCTGGCGCAACATCCAAATAAGAAGACGTTGTCCCTATTGTTTGACTGGCACCTGCCGCCAGGCCCGACAGGTATCTAATACCAATCCTGTAGTCGGAGCCATCAAGGGTATTATCCAGGGAGAAAAAAAAGTCGCTGAAAAACCCAGCTGTCGACACAATTCCCGAGTTCTTTAACGTGAACTCCTGGACAAACTCTTCTCGCTCACCGAATTCCTTCGGACCAGTCGTTCCACTTAAAATAATGTCCTGACCGAAACAAACGCAGCTGATGAGAACAGCAAGGCAGGTATAGAGGATTTTCATAAACAGAGGATCTGTCACAAAGATAAGCAGCAGTTTCCTCACGGCAATGATTGCCGCGCGTAATTCAGTAGCCTGTGCGTTGTGCCAAATTGTAGTTAGTGGGATTGCAAGCCCCACTAACTATACTAAAAAGCGGAAATTCTATCGAATTCTATATCGAAACCCACCATACGCCATTCGTCCGAAGATTGGTCCCCATACAAGTGACGAATCAAAATATTCACTGAAGGGCTCCGCAGCGCTGATGATTGGATTTTTTAGCGTGTAGTTGTTGATGTTTTCAACCCCAACATAAACGCTCCAGCGCGATTTCAAATCTTTCGTGATCTGCGCATTCATCAAAAAATAGGATGGCGAGTAGGAAGCCAACTGATAGCCTGCCGGATTTTCAGAAGTATCCGGGATCCGTTGCTTGCCCAACCACTGAACGGTGTAGTCAAACTTCCATTTGTTTTTCGTCTCGTATGCGAGATTCACAAAGGCACGATGCTTCGAGATCAATGGTCGTTCAAGTAATCCCGCCAGGTAATTGGTCTTCACATCCAGGAATCGGTAAGCCAGTCGCAGATCAAAACGCCTCATCAACTGGTAGTCCACCTGTGCCTGCATGCTGTGCGAGTATGACTTCCCGTTCAACGCAAAGAAATTCGCCTCTCTCGCGGACTGATCGAGATCAAGCACAGCCTGATTTTTGAAATCCGTGTAAAAGTAATCGAATGTGACTGTACCGGGGCGATAATCGAGTGTAAAGTCTTGTGTAAAGTTTGCACCATAATTCCACGCCTTGTCGGGTCTGAATCCATATGCATGTTTCGTCTGCAACTCCGAGAAAACAATTTCGCGAGCTGAAGCCAGTACTCCGGTGTTCTCGATCAACACATTGGCTACACGCGTTCCCTTACCAGCGGACAAGCGAAGTGATGTTGTTGGCGTCACGTTAAATAGGGTGTGCACTCGTGGTGTGAAGATCGTTCCAAACAAATTATGATAGTCGACCCGTGCTCCGGCAATCACCACAATTTTGCTCAGGTAATCGTAAGTGTACTCAACAAAGGCACCCGGCACTTTTTCAACGCGGTCAAAACTCATGACATTCTCCATGTGCATGGTGCCATCTTTGTCAATCCTGTGCAGCATCCCCATTCCAGACAATAAACGTTCATCATAATCATCATAAAGGAAACTAATACCTGTTTTGAATTTGTGGGCAGTAGAACCGATGATCGATTGATAGATCAGATTGGCATAACCAGATTTTTCCAATGCTGTATGCGCCATAAATCCGTAGTAGCTGTCGTGACCGTGTTTTGTAGCCGACAACTGGAGGCCTATGCTCTTGTAAGGCTTCATTGGAAACTGATATCCAAGTTTTCCCCAGAGCTCAGTGCGTTTTGTGTTAATCTCCAGGCCATACTTCATCATCGTGAATTTATCACTCGGCATGAAATCGACCTGGCCTCCAAGTTTGTCATCGCGAAGTACTTTGATTCCAAACTGGCCAAGCCATCCGGTTCCACTGTTGAATACCCAACGGTTAATGGCATTGATCTGATTCCCGGTAGGAAAATCCAGAAACGAATCATTGTTCTGATCCATCATGAATGGACGCGTGCTACCATGCAGAAGAAATGTGGTCGCCCATTTTTTACCGGCCATCAACGTGGTGTTCACATTCAACTCACTTCTCCCAGATTGGTTGACGTAGCCATTCAGGTACAGCTTCTCACTCTCTTGTGGCTTCTTCAATTCGACATTGATCTGTCCGGCTATACTTTCGAATCCATTGACGACTGAACCAACGCCTTTCGTCACCTCAATCGAATTTATCCAAGTGCCTGGAATCAGTTGAATGCCCTGGCTGGATCCAAGCCCACTAACGCCTGGCATATTCTCAACGGAAATCATGGTGTTCGGTCCGGCAAGTCCAAGCATTTGAATCTGCCTCGTACCCGTCAATGCATCCGTAAAGGCCACGTCAACGGACGGGTTCGTCTCAAAGCTTTCCGAAAGATTGCAGCACGCAGCCTTGAACAATTCCTTCTCAAGCATTACTGAAGTGTTGATCCCACGAGTCTGATCGATCCCCGTTGCCGGCTTCCATCCCTCAATCGTTACCTCTTTCAGCGTTGTTGATTTCAGTTCGACCTTGACATTGGTTTGGTTGGTGATGGTGAGGGTATCCGATTTCAAACCGATAAAACTAATAACGAGCTTATCGGTGTCATCCACACGGTCGATCATGAAGATGCCATTGTCTCCTGTGGTGACACCATCCGTTTTACCAAGCCAATGCACGTTCGCTCCTACTACAGCTTCGTCAACGTTTTCCTGATTTTTTTGGACGACAAGCCCCATCAGCTGCTGAGCGTGCGCAACGGTGCTCACGAGCAATAGCATCACCGCGGTGGCGGCAATGTTTCGTATCAGCGTGTTCATACTTCTTAGTGATTGCTGTGCTTATCGTCTTTCATACCACTGTGGTCGTGGTCACGGTACAGGCAACAGAACGGAAGTTTACCGTACACATCGTTTTTTGCCTTTACCTTTTCGGTATCGTGACCTACTTCGGCAATCAGCTCGTGGATGCGTTGCTCTGTGATTTTCTTCGGATTGTAGACGACCTCAAGATTTTTTGTCTTGGTGTCCCACGTAGCAACCTTGATTCCGGTTTGATCGAGGGCGGTTTCAATGCGCTCTTTGCACATGCCACAGTTTCCAAAAACCTTAATATTAGCGGTTACGGCTTTGCCTTGTGCAAAAGATACGTTCGCAATCAGAATAGCGACAAAAAAGAAAAGTATTGATAAGATGTTAGTTTTCATGTTAATGTTTTTAATGATAGAATAAATACCAGGCAATTGACTTAACTCAGCAAGTCACTGTCTGATCCATCATTATAAAAAACATAACAGCGGTTGGCTTTCCAGATAGGCACTTTTGGCGGAGCCTTCGCGGATTCATTAATCGCATCAGCCGGTTGCGATACGATTGTCAATGTCAGAAGACGTTCGGTAAAAATTCGTTCAACTTTCCAAATTGGAAGGGGTGCTGAAATTCCGGAAATGGTTTTCTGCTCATCGTCAAGACGAATCAGCTCGTGCTCATCATCGCAGCAGGAATTTTTTTCTTCCACATACTGACTGCAAAGACATTTTTTCGTCTCCGCTGTGAAGAACTGAACCGAGGCTTCACGCCCCATGCAAAAATGTGTAGCTTTGATTACGCCAACAGAGAACAAGACGTAAACCAAAACCAGCACCAGCGCTATCGCTTTGTTGATATGGTTTAACGACTTTTTGATTGCTCGCTGCATGGTCACAAAGATACAAACGAAAACATTACCAATAAAGTTTGAACCAGGAATATGAATGATCAGACCCGGAGACAATTCCTTTTGACACTGCCATCCCTTGCGCTTGCGTTTAGTAGTTTTCGTCCTGCACGTGCGCAAACAAAAGCACCCATCATCATGACGGTACGCGGTCCTATTGATGCATCGACCATGGGCAACACACTTATTCACGAGCACGTACTGGTAGATTTCATCGGTGCGAAACTTATCAACACAGAACGTTGGAACAAAGATGAGGTGATGGATAAGGTTCTTCCCTATCTGGATGAATTAAAGGCCGCGGGGTGCAACACTTTGATCGAGTGTACCCCGAACTATCTCGGACGAGATGTGGTGTTGCTGGAAAAATTGTCGTCTGCTGCACGTATAAATATTATTACCAACACAGGTTACTATGGTGGATCCGACAACAAGTTTCTTCCTGACCATGCCTTCACTGAAACCGCAGACGCGCTGGCGAACCGTTGGATCAATGAATGGAAATTTGGCATCGATAAGACTGGAATCAAACCTGGATTTATTAAAACAAGTGTCAATCCCGGGCCACTGTCTGACATCTCGAAGAAACTCATTCGCGCTGCAGCCATCACTCATGTGAAAACTGGACTGACAATCGCATCCCACACCGGACCTGCTGTTCCCGCGCTTGAGCAAATTGATATGCTGAAGAAAGCGAAAGTAAATCCTTCTGCTTTCATCTGGGTTCATGCGCAGGCTGAAACGGATCGATCACAATGGGTAAAAGCTGCAAAGGAAGGCGCGTGGGTTAGTCTTGATGGATTGAATGACGAAGAAGGCGAAGGCGGAGTGAACGCTTACGCGGATCGGTTAGATTATCTCAAAAAAGAAAACTGTTTGCATCGCGTTTTACTGTCACACGATGCCGGATGGTACGAACCCGGCAAACCCGGTGGCGGGAATTTCAGAGGCTACACCACGCTGTTTAACAAGTTGGTCCCCGAATTGAAGAAACGAAATTTCACCGAAGCCGAAATTAAAAACCTGATCCAGGAAAATCCCAAAAACGCCTTTACAGTGGCGGTCAGAAGGCGGAAGTAACGTGTGAGGAATGCAAATTTTCGGACATAAAAAAAGGGAAGCCGAAACTTCCCTCCTATACCTGCCCTTGCAGTAGGTTTTGGATTACTCCTCTCTACTGTCAGGAGCAGGTTACACAGGAAAACGCTATGGCAAAAAAGCTGTTCACTGTGCGGAGAGGACT
>DASWTM010000284.1:0-3829 GCA_036402115.1 Chryseosolibacter sp. | reverse complement strand
TCGGTAAATAAGAAAACGTTCGAATGTCTTGCGTTGTCGGGAGCATTCGACTGCTGGAAAGAACTTCACAGGAGACAATATATTTATTCCCGTGAAGGCGATATCAGCCTTGTTGAAAAGGCGATCAAGTATGCTGCGAAGACACAACAAGATGAACAGAGTTCACAGGCAAGTCTTTTCGGTGGAACCTCCGGTACTGCGATGCCTAAGCCACGCATTGAGCCCGTGGAGCCTTTTAGTGAAATTGAGAAATTGAACCTCGAGAAAGAGGTAGTCGGAATTTATATATCAGGTCACCCGCTGGATCATTTCCGATTTGAGATGGAGACGTTCTGTACTGCCGCGTGCAATCAATTGAATGAGCTTGAGCCTTTGCTGGGCCGTGATCTGAAGATCGGTGGAATCGTTACAGCGGTTGAACATCGCACTACGAAAACCGGAAAACCTTTCGGTAAATTTTCGATTGAGGATTATAGTGGGAATACAACGTTCACGCTATTCGGGGAAGATTACCTCAAATTCAAAACGTTTATGAACATTGGCTGGTTCCTGTTCATCGAAGGCATCGTGATGAAGAACAATTGGGGTCAGATGAACATTGAGTACAAGATCCGGAACATCGATCTTCTGAATGAAATCGGTGTCAAGCGCAGCAAGGGTATCTCGTTACGTGTCAACTTAAGCGAGGTAACTCCGGATTTGATCGGAAAGATCGAAGACCTGTGTCAGAATTTCACAGGTGGCGCTCCGCTTTACCTGAAGCTGAGAGACGAAAAAGAAAACATCAACCTGGAGCTAATGTCGCGGAAGTTTAGGGTAAATCCCGTAAACGACATGGTGAAGGAAATGAAGAAACTGGCGGAGGTTGAAATCGTGATGTAATGCAGGAACCGCAACGGTCGCAACGAAGGCGCAAAGAACGCAACGGAATTTGAAAGAAGAATTTCGTGGCCCACGTTGCGCCTTCGTTGCGTGCTTGGCGGTTTATGCATTTTGGGCTTTCAGCTTTATGCATTGAGCTTTAAGCTCTTTTAATAGTGAATGGAAGTATTGAACGTTGACATCAAGCAATCCAATCACATGAACGAGCTCACCACCGGCAACATCTACCGAATTATGTTGTCATTATTCCCGGCACAAAATGACTTCGGTTCCCGCGACTTCGATGAAGTGCTCCGCGAGTTGATGCTGTTTGGTATCAAGACAACGGACAAATTTGAACGGCTCATGACGCAACATCGGCCGCGAATATTGGACATTGACAGCGGTCGTGTAAAGCATACGGGGTATATCGTCAGCTCCCTTCATTATTTATTGAGTGACGAAAAGAATATCGCATCTTTCAAAAAAGCCAATGAAGGCAACCTCAGGACCGATTTCGATGACTGCCTCAAAAAGCGCTACTGGCTTTCATTCGTGGGGTTGGTAAGGCTCGCCCTCGAGCTAGAATTCCGCACCAAGTACATGACCTACCTAGAAGACAAATGGGAAAGTGGATCAGGTGAGACAACTGAAGGAGATTGGGTGCGGGCTTGAAAAGGCGATGACAGTTGGCCATGGCTATGGCCCCAAGGGGGTAGACGAGTCGCATCTCATCAAGGAAGACAAGCTAGCCATTGCCATAGCCAAAGGCCATAGCCGAAACCACCGCTTTCAACCAGCTTTTTCTATGTAGTGTGAACTAACTCCCCTACCTTAGTGTTGAATTACTGTAAACCTTAAATATTCAAACAAAATGGGCAAAACAATAGTACTCAATGACGCCAACTTTGACGCAACCATCAATTCTGACAAGCCGGTTTTAGTAGATTTCTGGGCGGAATGGTGTGGTCCTTGTAAAATGATCGGTCCGGTAGTCGAAGAACTGGCGGGTGATTACGAGGGTAAAGCAGTTATTGCCAAGCTTAACGTTGACGAAAATCCATCAGTAACGGCCCGTTTTGGCATTCGCAGCATTCCCACATTGCTGGTTTTTAAAGGTGGCCAGATTGTTGACAAGCAGGTTGGTGCCGTTCCTAAGTCAGTCCTTGCACAGAAGCTCGAAGCTCAGGTAGTATAACAATACACGTTTCATAAATTTAGTTTTGTTTAATCCGATGGCCATGGGAGATTGTCTCATGGCCATCGCTTTTTAAACTAAGTCCAAACCGGGAGAGCACAGAAAAGAGCCAAAGCTATTAGCTAAAGCCAAGGCAAAGGCATTGGAAAGTTAGCGCGCTGAGTCGCGAAGCATAGGACGTGGCTCTCGCCTTAGCTTTGGCCTTAACCATAAGCCATAGCCTTACAATTTTAGATAATCTTCTTAATCCGCTCCACCATCTCAAATACCGCAGGGCACACCATTGTATTCTTGAATGTGAGTTCCGTGATCTGCACCATTTTCTTGCGGTCGGTGTGTGGGTATTCGCGGCAGGCTTTCGGGCGGTCTTCGTAGACGCTGCAGTAATTCTCGTTATCCAGGAACGGGCAGGGAGAAGATTGAAGCACGTAGTCTTTGTCTTCATCAATCCTCAGGTATTTTGTAATGAAATCGCCAGGCTTCATGCGCAGTGCTTTTGCCACCCGCTCGATATCGTTTTGATAAAAGATAGGACTCGTAGTTTTGCAGCAGTTGGCGCAGGTAAGGCAGTCCACTTCCTCGAACACCTCTTCGTGCATCGCGTGGAAGACGTCATCCAATTTGCGTGAATCCTGCTTTTTGAGACCGGCCAGATATTTCCGATTCTCTTTTTCCTTATTCTTTGATTGTATCTTAAATTGTTCCAGGTTCACTGCACGAGACGTCAACATTCCTTCCGCAAATATCGTAAAATAAACCTCAACCTCATTATCATGACAACCGCGACCTTACCTACAGATCTCGTAACGGAGAAACAACGCATCAATTCGATTGACATTGTCCGCGGTATTGTGATGGTGGTGATGGCGCTCGATCACGCGCGCGACTTTTTTTATGTAGGTGGCTATGCTACTGATCCAACCAACCTGGCTGCTACAACGCCCGCGCTATTCTTCACGCGCTGGATCACGCATTACTGTGCGCCAACTTTCGTTTTTCTGTCAGGGACGTCAATCTTTTTGAACCTTCAAAAGAAAAGCAAAAAAGAAATGTCTGTCTTTCTGTTGACTCGCGGGTTGTGGTTAATCGTACTGGAGCTTATTGTTGTCCGATTTGCCATCGTTTTTAATTTCTACTACGATGTGATTTTCTTCCAGGTGATCTGGGTCATTGGCGCATCGATGATCTGTATGGCTGCGTTACTGCATCTTAAGTACAAGGTGGTGCTGGCGATTGGACTGATGATCGTGTTTGGACATAATAGTTTCGATGGTCTCGGCCTTCAACCGGGTGATTCCTTCTTTGCCTTATGGACTATCCTTCGACAGGCAGGCTTGATTCCACTAACGGAAAACAATACAATTTTTGTTATCTATCCATTGCTGCCGTGGCTTGGTATTATGATCCTTGGATACTGCCTGGGAAAACTCTACTCGCGGGAATTCAATTCAAATGAACGAAAGAAATATCTTCTCATTCTAGGTTCTTCTGCGATCGCATTGTTTGTAATTCTTCGCTCCGTAAATATTTATGGCGATCCGGCTCCATGGTCTGTTCAGAAAAACGGAATGTTTACGTTGATGAGTTTTCTCAACACAACTAAATATCCCGTTTCACTTCTGTACACGCTGATGACAATCGGTCCGGTGCTCATTATCCTAGCGTTGATGGAAGGCGTCAAAGTCAACTTCCTAAAACCTTTCCATGTATTCGGTCGCGTGCCAATGTTCTACTACGTGTTGCACTTTAGTCTGATTCACTTTGTCTCCC